>JBJTGN010000401.1:0-23507 GCA_046093905.1 Actinomycetota bacterium | reverse complement strand
TCTTCCACGTATCTGAATCGACCCGGGTAGAGATTCTCCGTGACGATCCCGATGCCCTCGGCGACTGCGAGCATGGTCACCAAGAGGGGCTTGTAGTCCGTTCCGATCCCTGGGTACGGAAGGGTCTGAACGTCGACAGCGCGCAGATAGCCGTCTGATTCGATGCGTACGCCCCCAGGGACCGCCGTGATGTCCGGTCCCATCTCGTGCATACGACGCAGCAGAACCTCCATGTGCTGGGCACTGGAACCCGTCACCGTGACATCTCCACCAGCGACGGCAACCGCTGCCAAGTAGGTCGCCGCTTGGATACGGTCGCCGACGACTGCGTGGGAGACCGGAGAGAGCGACCCGCGAGGAACCCCATCGATCGTGAGCGTCGTCGAGCCGATGCCCGAGATCTGTGCACCCATTTCGGTGAGCATCGTGCACAGGTCGGCGATCTCGGGCTCTCGTGCTGCATTGCGAATCGTGGTCGAACCTTCGGCATGAACTGCGGCGGTGACGAGATTCTCCGTTGCTCCCACCGACGGAAAGTCGAGCACGATGTCTGCCCCGTGCAGACGATCTGCATGAGCTTCGATGTAGTCGTGAGCCGGTTCGAATTCGACCCCCATCGCCGAGAGACCCGCGATGTGCATATCGATCGGTCGCCCACCGAAATCGTCCCCACCGGGAAGATCGAGCCGGACACGTCCTCGGCAGGCAAGCAGCGGCCCGAGCAAGTTGATCGACGCACGGATGCTTTCGACGAGTTCCGATGGAGCCTGTGTCCGAAGGTTGCCGGTGTTGTCGAGACACAGAGAATCCGGCTTGTCAGGATGGTGGCGAACTTCGACTCCGAGAGCGCCGAGAAGGCGGCCCATGGTGTCCACATCGGAGATTCCAGGGACATTGGTCAACTCGTGACGTCCCTCTGCGAACAGCGAGGCAACCATCAACTTGAGAACAGAGTTCTTCGCACCCGGAACATCGACGGAACCCGAGAGAGGATCGCTCTTGTGAACGACGATGCGGTCCATGCACGACAAATATACGTCCCTACCGGAGGTGCGAACATGTCGCTCCATGAGATCGTGTCAACCATTGGAGATCGTGTCAACCATTGGTTCGGGCACACACAACTAGGATCACACGGTGAGTCGTGAATCCGTTCGAGTTCCGTGGCTCGAACGTCGGATCGTGTCGTCGATCCGACGTCATGAAAGCCAGCGCGGCTCCGATTCAGGTGAGCGCGCATTCTGGCTTCCTCCTGATCGCTTGGATGATCGACAGATTCGGGTGCTCACTCTCCTGATCGGTGCTTCGCTTCTCAGCGCATTCGTGAACACGTTGTTCACCCAAACCGTTGCCTTCGCAGGTGACGATCTCGGCGTCGGAGATTGGGGGCGCGGCGTTGCAGGAACCGTTGTCCGGATCGGGATCGTCATCGGACTGCCCGCTGCCATCCTCGCCGACCGAATCGGCAGGCGCCGTGTCGTCGTCACACTCGCCTGGGTTGCTCCGATCCTCGCCTCACTGGGCGCACTTGCTCCCAATTTCCCTTTCTTGGTCGCCACTCAGACTATGAGCCGTCCTCTCGGTCTCGCCCTCGACCTCCTCGTTGCGGTGATCGCAGCCGAGGAAATGCCTCGAAGTTCCCGTGCCTATGCAGTCAGCGTTCTCGCAATGGCGAACGGTCTCGGTGCTGGTGTCGCCGTCATTGCCCTGCCCCTGGCCGATATCGGTCCCGACGGATGGCGACTCGTGTACGCACTGTCGCTCGTGTGGCTCGTCGTTGCGGTCAACATCACGCGCTGGTTACCCGAGACCGAGCGATTCACGCGTCTCGAGCGCACCCCATCGAGTCGAACCGCGACGAAGAGTCCGTCCCCTGACCGTCGTCGTCGCCTCGCCATCCAGATCGCAGTTGCGTTCTTCGGAAACATGCTGCTGTCACCAGCGTCGTTCTTCCAGAATTCGTATCTCAAGGATGACCGCGGATTTTCCGCAGGAATGGTCTCACTGTTCACGATCGTGACGTCGACTCCTGCGGTGCTCGGACTCGTCATCGGAGGCCGTGTCGCTGACCGCAGAGGTCGTCGTCGGATTGCAGTCCTCTGCACTCCGATCGGCGGTCTCCTCATCGCCCTGTCGTTCGCCACGAGCAGCACGCTCATGTGGTCGTCCGCCATCGTTGGAGCAATCTTCGCTGCAGCTGCCTACCCATCACTCGCCGTGTATCGAACCGAATTGTTTTCCACGTCGAGACGAGGACTTTCCGGTTTCGTGATCCTTGCAAGCGCTCTCATCGGCGGCAGTATCTCGCTGTTGATCACTGGCGCTCTCGCCGATTCGGGCGTCTCCTATGGGCCGATCATGCTCGCTCTCGTCTTCGGACCGATTGCAGTCTCGATGATCGTTCTGTTCACCTATCCCGAGACTGCCCATACCGAACTCGAGGATCTCAACCCTGAGGACTCCAACGTCGATCGACAGAACTGACGATCGGATCGTCAGCCGCCTGCCATCTCGAGAAGGATTCGGCGCGCTTCACCGAGATCGGAGATCGTCGTTCGTGCTCGAATGTCGTCCCCACCGAAATCAGGATGAACCTCGCGAATCAGCGCACGGTATTTCTTCTTGATTTCCCCGGTCGAGGGCTTGGTGGTTCCGGGCGGAAATCCGAGAAGTTCGAGGGCCCATGCTCGCGGATCGCCAATCGAACGAAGAGACGTCGACTTCGACCCAACGAGATGTGCAACGAAGGCACTGCCGAGTGGGCCGCGCCAATTGAGTGACTTGATCATCACCGGTGCGAGGCTTCGACGCAGCCCGATCTCCAGTCGTTCGAGCGCATAGATCGCACCGAGAATTTGCTGGACAGGGTTCCCTTGGGTGTCGAACTCGAAAGCAAAATCGCTGTCGGTTCCGACGAGACGGTGCAGACTTCGCGCCATACCGTGTCGATCGACTTGGAACCGATGCCTCAGGCGGGGTTGGACGATTCGCTCGCCCCTTTGCACCTGCTCCACGAGTCGATGCGTATCGGGGAGCAACTCGTCGTCGACATCCCCGATGTGGCGAGCAATGATCGCTCCGAGAAGGAGACCCCCGAAACCCGGTGCGGGATCGGCGGGGAGAATCATGTGTCCGAGGGAGACCCGGCGCGTGGGTGTCAGAGGGCGCGTGTGCCAGATCTCCAGTTCAGCGAGGAGCATGAGGAGTCATGACTCTTCGTCGTCGTCCTCGATCACGACTTCTCCGTTGTCGAAGTCGTCGAGCAAGCCGTCGACAATGTCTTCTGCCGCAGTCGGCACGACCAGAGTGTGCTCTTTCCACCGGTGAGTGATGCGGTTGTCAACGAGGAGTTCGGTCAGTTCACGTCGCTCGGCAATTGTGTATTCGTCCAATTCGTATTCGGTGATGTCGTCGTCGTCATCGACACCGCCGCTCACGGCTGCAATTCCGATACCGAGTTCCTTCTCGAGACGGTCGAACAGCTTGTCCATCGTCTCTTCCATTTCAGCAGGAACGACCAACTCGAGTTCGACCCACGCGTGAGGGATGTTCGCCTGGGCGAGACTCGCTGTCAGCTCTGCCTGTTGATCGGTCGTCCACGACGAGAGGTCATAGAAGGTGTTTTCGTAGTCGGGGTCGAGGGGATTCCAATCGGTCACAGCGGTGACGCTAGCGGTCAAGTCCTCATCCGAGATGTCGGGTCGTGCCTGTCCCTCCAAGATGTTCATCGAGGAACCTCTCGGTCTGCGTGAACTCTGCGATCTTGTTGTCGAGTTTCCGAAAGCCGTGACCTTCCTCGGCGAATTCGACGAATTCCACTCGACCGCCGTTCTGATGAATCGCTTCCATGAGGCGGCGACTGTGATCGATCGGCACCACGGGATCCTCTGTCCCGTGGAAGCACAAAACGGGAACTCGAGCCAGCTCGACACCGAATGCGATCGGAGATCGTTCCGCGGAGAGTCGACGAGTCTCGTCACTCTGCCCGACGAGTGAGCGGTTGTAATGGGCTTCGAATCGATGTGTGACCTGGTCGAGACCGGCAATGTCACTCACCGGATACGCCACAGCGACAGCGGCGATGAGTTCGGATCTCTTCGCAGCGACGCACAGAGCAGTGAGACCGCCAGCCGAAGACCCGAGAAGACCGATGCTCGCTGGCGAGTAGCCGAGACGAGAACTCACGTCTTCGAGAACGACGATCGCATCAGCGACATCGAGGATCCCCCAATTTCCGTTCAATGCTTCGGTGTAGGGCCGCCCGTGTCCGGTCGACCCGCGAAAATCAGGTACGAGGATGTCGTATCCACGATCGATCCAGTACGAGAACCTCGGCATGAATGTGACCTGCCACTGGTCGGTCGGACCGCCGTGGAACCAGCACAACAACTTTCCTGTCGACGACGGACTCGTGTACAGACGTGCGTGCAGAACCACGTTCGGTTCGTTCGGGTGTGGGATCTCCAGCAGTTTCGGCTCGACGAGAGCAGAGGACTTCGGCCAATCGAAGGTGGATCCGATCTCGATGACGGATCTTGTCCATTCATCCGCACGTGTGTCGTACAGGACGATTTGAGGCGGCGTGATCCCTCCCGTGCGTATTGCAGCGAGAGAATCTCCACGCCACGAGAGTTGCCCGTGAACAGCCTTCGCCTTGTCTTCGGTTCTCCCCGTGTCGACATCGAATGTGCACAGACGTCCGAATCCGTTCTCGTTGCGCACAAAGGCGATCCGTCGTCCGGAATCGTCGAAACACCAACTTCGTTGTCGTTCACCCCATGTCGGTCCACCGTGCTCGAAACTTTCATCAACTCGGCCGTGACCATCGACGACGACGTTCAACCATCCACTCGTATCGTCGAGCCAGCCGAGACGCGCGCCGTCACGGCTCACTTGAGGCTGCTGGAATTGGGTCGACTTCTGACCGCGGACAATGTCCTTCTCGCCAGCCAGACAACTCTCGTTCCACGGCATCTGTGGCGGCGACCATGCGTGCCACACGAATCGGTCCTTCCACCACACAGGATCGATGGCGAACTCGAATCCGCCATCGTCGAGCCGGCGGACTTCCTTCGTTGTCAGATCCAACTCGCGAATCTCGGATTGATCGACGACGAATGCAAGACGATGACCGCCGGTGTCCATGGTCGGTCCCGAGATCGTTCTCCCGTCGAGCGGTTCGACGAGCAGGTGTTCGGAGCCGTCGAGTGTCCAGAGGCGAAGTTCTCCGGTCCGCGTGACAGCGAAGATGCCAGAGCTGTCGGGCGTCCAATCGAAACATCCACCTCCGAGTGCACGTGCACCGCGGACCTGCCAGGGTGACGAGACCTCCTCAGTCGTCTCATCCAATGTCCGCACGACGATCCTGGTGTCAGTCAGTCCCGTCGCGAGACTGGCATCAGTTTCAGCGTCGACAGGGGCCTGGCTCGAGCGGATGTACGCCAGTTTCCGGCCATCCGGGGAAAGCCGAGGCTCCGAAAGCTCATGGCCCTCGAAACAGTCGCGGACGCTGATCGGCATGGACTCGAGGGTAGGGGCAATGCAGCCGTCGGGCTACCGTTGAACCCATGCCCGAACAACCTTCCAGAAACCTGGCGATGGAACTCGTCCGCGTCACCGAATCAGCTGCCCTTGCTGCATCACGTTGGGTGGGACGAGGTGACAAGAACGGAGTGGACCGCGCTGCAGTCGAGGCAATGCGTACTGTTCTCGCCACGGTTCCGATGGATGGCGTCGTCGTCATCGGAGAGGGCGAAAAGGATGAAGCCCCGATGCTGTTCAACGGCGAGAAGGTGGGAGATGGTTCAGCCCCTGCCACCGACGTCGCCGTGGACCCGATCGACGGCACCACGCTGACGGCCATGGGTCGAGGTAATGCGATTTCTGTCATTGCGGTGTCTGAGAAGGGCTCGATGTTCGACCCCGGTCCGTGCATGTACATGGAGAAGATTGCCGTCGGACCCGAAGTCAAAGGTTCGATCGACATCACTGCGTCGTACTCGGAGAATCTGAAGTGGATCGCCAAGGCAAAGGGTGAAAGCGTGCGAGATCTGACCGTGATGATCCTTGATCGCGATCGACACAAGAGTCTGATCGACGAAGTGCGGGCGACAGGAGCACGAATCAAACTGATCAGTGATGGAGACATCTTCGGTGCCATGGCAACGGCTTGGCCCGACGCCGGTGTCGATGTTCTGTTCGGCATCGGCGGAACTCCAGAGGGAGTCACATCTGCCGCTGCACTGAAGTGCATGGGCGGTGAAATCCAGGGTCGCCTGTGGCCACGAAACGAACAGGAGCGACAGTCTGCTCTCGCCGCCGGATATGACCTCGACAAGGTGCTCACCACCGACGACCTGGTGAAGGGTGACAACTCCTTCTTCGCAGCCACAGGTGTGACCGACGGAGAGTTGTTGAAGGGTGTTCGCTTCCACGCGGGAGGTGCCACCACTCAGAGTTTGGTCATGCGCTCACGATCCGGCACCGTGCGCCTGATCGAGGCGCACCACCGCCTCGACAAGCTGAAGGAAATCTCCGCCGTCGACTATGCCTGATATTCGGGCCTGATCTTTGGGCCTGATATTCGGGCTTGATCCTCGGGCCTGATCAATCAGACGAGCCCACCTGCTGCTGACAGGCGAGCGTGAGCCTTGCTCAGCTCGGCTGCACCAACTGCATCGTGCTCGTGGCGCAACTGCTGCTCGAGACGTTCGATGTCGGCCCGAGCCTTGTCCTTGTCGATCTCGGAACCCAGCTCGGCAAAGTCGGTCAGGATCGACACCTTGCCGTTGCTGACCTCGACGAAACCGCCGTCGACGGCAACGTCGAGGATCGACCCATCTCCGACGTACACACGAGTGTGATTCGGAATGAGCGCAGCGAGAAACGGTGCATGGCCCGGCATGAAGGCGATTTCGCCGCCGCCGAGTGTGCGTGTGATGACCTGGGTCGCATCACCTGAATAGAGAACCCGCTCAGGTGAGACGACCTCGACTCGCATGAGAGCCGTCTCCGCCATCAGACGCTCTCCTGCAGTGCCTTCGCCTTGGCGAGAACCTGCTCGACGCCACCGACGTTCAGGAACGCCTGCTCAGGCACATGGTCCAGATCGCCACCGAGGATCGACTCGAAGCTCGACACGGTCTCCTCGACCGGAACGAACTCGCCTTCGATACCTGTGAAGACCTTGGCAACGAAGAACGGCTGCGACAAGAAGCGCTGGATCTTGCGTGCACGTGAAACGGTGAGACGGTCCTCTTCACTGAGTTCGTCGAGACCGAGAATCGCGATGATGTCCTGCAATTCCTTGTAGCGCTGCAGGTTCTCCTGAACGCGACGTGCGACCTGGTAGTGACGGTCTCCCACAACTTCCGGAGTGAGGATCGTCGACGTCGAGGCGAGCGGGTCCACGGCGGGATAGATACCGAGAGCTGCCACCTGTCGGGACAGTTCGGTCGTTGCATCGAGGTGGGTGAACGTGGTGAACTGAGCCGGGTCGGTGTAGTCGTCAGCGGGAACGTACACAGCCTGCAGCGAGGTGATCGAACGACCCCGCGTCGAGGTGATTCGCTCCTGCAACTGACCCATCTCGTCGGCCAGCGTCGGCTGGTAACCCACGGCTGAAGGCATGCGGCCGAGCAGCGTCGACACCTCGGACCCAGCCTGCACGAAGCGGAAGATGTTGTCGACGAACAACAACACGTCCTGGTTCTGCACGTCTCGGAAGTACTCCGCCATCGTCAATGCCGACAGAGCGACTCGCAGACGAACTCCTGGCGGTTCGTCCATCTGACCGAAGACCAAGGCTGCCTTTTCGAACACGCCCGACTCTTCCATCTCGAGACGAAGGTCGGTACCTTCACGGGTACGCTCGCCGACACCGGCGAACACCGACACACCACCGTGCTGGGAAGCAACACGGTTGATCATCTCGGTGATGAGAACGGTCTTGCCCACGCCGGCTCCACCGAACAGACCGATCTTTCCACCGGCCAGATACGGCGTCAGAAGGTCGATGACCTTCACACCGGTGACGAACATTCGCTTCTGCGGTTCCAGAGCTGAGAAGTCAGGGGCGGGACGGTGGATCTCCCACCGCTCCATGTCAGAATACTTTGCGTTGTCGTCGTCGAGGACTTCTCCCCATACGTTCCAGACGTGACCGAGAACGCGGTCACCGACAGGAACACTGATGCCTCGACCGGTGTTGCGCACCGGGGTTCCACGGCGCAGACCGTCGGTCGGCTTCATGCACACTGCACGCACGCGACCATCACCCAACTGCTGGGCGACTTCCGCGAGGACCTTGATGTCGGAACCTTCGATGTTCACGGTGAACTCGAGGGCGGTGTTCAGCTCGGGAAGGGATCCGCGAGGGAACTCCACGTCGATCACCGGTCCGGCGATTCCGACGACTCTTCCGTCCTTCAGTTGGGTGTCTGGGCTTGTCATTGTCATGGCTGATGTCTCCTGCTGAGGATGGCCGGTCGAGGGGTTGTCTATTTCCTGGTGAGTTCGGCGTCGCCGAACGGTTCGATCTCCACGAATCGCACCTGCTTGACCGTGTCACCCGAGAGAGCTTCTGCACCGCCGACGATCTCCATGATTTCGGTGGTGATGGCGTCCTGGCGGGCACGGTTCATGATGCGTGAGAGATTCTTGATCAATTCTTCTGCGTTGTCGGTTGCACTCTTCATTGCTCGCTGACGGAATGCGTGTTCACTTGCCGCTGCGTTCAACAACGCTGCGTAGACACGAGCCTCGATATACCTCGGAATCAGCGTTTCGAGAATGGTCGACGGATCAGGCTCGTACTCGTAATCGGCAGATGCACCGTCGGTTCCGGGTTTGCCGTCGCCACCCTCGACGATTTCGCGCTCGAGAGGAACGAGAGGACGAAGCACAACTTCCTGAGACCCCGCAGTGATGAACCGCGTGTAGACGAGAACGACCTTGTCCACTTCGCCGCTCGCATACATTCGAACAACGTGCTCGCCAATTGCCTTGGCGTCCGTGTACGAAGGCTGATCGCTGAAACCTCCAAAGGCCCGATCGATGTGATACCCGCGGAAACGCAAATATCCCTCGGCCTTGCGCCCGACTGGCACGACCACGTAATCGCGACCCTCGAGAACATCTATCTTGATCTCACCTTCCGTCGCACGAAGAACTCCGGCGTTGTAACCACCGCACAAACCGCGGTCGGCAGTGATTGCGACGTAGCACACTCGCTTGACCATGTCACGATGAGCCAACAGTGGACTGTCCGTAGAACCACCCGCTGCGGCGAGATCTCGCACCACCTCGGTGATCTGCTCACTGTACGGGACGGCGGCCTGAACGCGCTGCTGAGCCTTGACGATTCGCGACGCAGCAATGAGTTCCATTGCGCGGGTGATCTTCTTGGTTGCCTGCACGCTGCGGATGCGACCCCGCAGAATTCGTTCCTGTCCACCTGCCACGGTCGTTTACTCCGTTGCCAGCGTCTTGTTCGACTGTGCTTCACCGAGTGGACCGGCATCGGTAGCAAGTTCGTTCGCCTTGCGCTCGGCTGCCATCGTCGCCATGAAGGTTTCCTTGAAGCCCTGAACAACTGTGCCGAGATCGTCGGGCAGACCTTTCGTTCGAATGTCGCTGAGCATCGCAGCATGACGTGTGCGCATGTTGTCGAGCAACTCGTTCTCGAACCGACGAACATCGGCAACCGGCACATCATCGAGGTAACCCTTGGTCCCGGCGAAGATCGACACGACCTGCTCCTCGACTGGCATCGGGCTGTTGAGGGGCTGCTTGAGCAGCTCAACCAGACGGTAGCCACGCTCCAGCTGAGCCTTGGACACCGCATCGAGTTCGGAACCGAACGTGGCGAACGCCTCGAGTTCACGGAACTGCGCCAAGTCGAGCTTCAGAGTTCCCGCAACTGACTTCATCGACTTGATCTGTGCAGCACCGCCCACGCGGGACACCGAAATGCCCACATCGACAGCCGGACGGACACCCGACTTGAAGAGGTTGTCCTGCAGATACACCTGGCCATCGGTGATCGAAATCACGTTGGTCGGGATGTACGCCGACACGTCACCGGCCTTGGTCTCGATGACAGGCAGAGCCGTCAGCGAACCTGCACCGTTCTCATCGGAGAGCTTGGCTGCTCGCTCGAGGAGACGGCTGTGCAAATAGAACACGTCTCCGGGATAGGCCTCGCGGCCAGGGGGACGACGTAGAAGAAGAGCCATCTGGCGATATGCCTCGGCCTGCTTCGACAAGTCGTCGTACACGATCAGCGCATGCTGACCGTTCTCCATCCAGCGCTGACCCATGGCGCAACCGGCGTAGGGAGCGAGGTACTTGAACGGAGCCGAATCGGAAGCAGTTGCCACCACGACCACCGTGTAGTCGAGGGCACCGGCCTGTCGAAGTGTCTCCACGGTCTGAGCCACAGTCGAACCCTTCTGACCGATCGCAACGTAGATGCACTTCACCCCCTGACCCTTCTGGTTCAAGATGGTGTCGATGGCAATCGTCGTCTTCCCCGTCTTGCGGTCGCCGATGATCAGCTCACGCTGACCTCGTCCGATCGGAGTCATAGCGTCGATCGACTTGATTCCGGTCTGCATCGGTTCGTGCACCGGCTTGCGCCCCATGATGCCGGGAGCTTGAATCTCCATTCGACGCTGTTGCACACCGGCAAGTGGGCCTTTTCCATCAACCGGCTCGCCTAGAGCGTTCACGACTCGACCGAGGACTCCCTCGCCGACGGGAACGGAGAGAATCTGGCCGGTTGCTTTGACCGTCTGACCTTCTTCGATGCGATCCGAATCACCAAGGACCACGGTGCCGATCGACCCCTCTTCGAGGTTGAGGGCGAGACCCTTTGTTCCGTCCTCGAATTCGAGCAGTTCATTGACCGCACAGTCCGGAAGTCCGGACACATTGGCAATACCGTCACCGACCGATATCACTCGACCGCCTGTGCGGGCTTCGAGAGACGGTGTGAAACCCTCGAGGTTCTTCTTGATCGCCGATGCAATGTCGGCTGCTGAGAGTGTGAGCTCTGCCATGATTTCCCTATTCCTCGTAACTCTTAGAGCCGACTCTTGACATTGTCGAGCCGGGATCGGATGCTTCCGTCGATCACGGTGTCACCTACGGTGGCGACAATTCCGCCCAGAACCGAAGGATCCACGGTGACCTTCACGTTCACCTGCTTGCCAGTGGCATTGGCAAGGGCCGCCGCCAGGCGCGTCTGCTGATCAGCAGACAAGGGAACTGCCGAGCGAACCTCGGCGACTTCGAGTTGCTTTGCGCTCGACGCGCGCTGGACGAGCTTGTCGATGATTGCCGGAAGTTCGCGTCCACGTCCACCAGCCACCACCATTGAGACCAACTGCACAGTGGTATTCGTGACCTTGTTCCCAAGAAGGTCCTCGACGATGCCCTCACGACGGGCGACGGGAATGCGCTCATCGGTCAATGCATTCCGCAGAGCATCGTTCGACTCGAGTGTTCGCGCCAATCGAAACAGCTCGTCCTCGACTTCGTCGATAGTTCCCTCTGCACGAGCAATTTCGAAGAGTGCCCGTGCATATCCGTCGATCCGCTCACTCATCGAGACGCACCTACTTTCGCAATGAAGTTCTCGATCAACGACTGTTTGGTCGCTTCGTCGAGAACGGTGGGGAGCACTGCATCGATCGCCACTGCGGAGACTCGTGCGATCTCAGCCCGCAACTCGTCTCCGCTTCGGGCCGCCACCGTTGCCAGATCTGCCGAAGCCCGAGCTTCCATGTCAGCGACCTCCGAACTGAGACGAGCACGTCCGTCGGACAACATTGCACTGGCCTGCGCCTGGGCTTCCTCGAGCAGTCGCTTGCGCTCGGATTCGATGTCGCCAAGCGCCTTTCGGATATCCGCTGCGTCGGCCTGTGCCGAGGCGAGATCATCAGCCGATGCGTCCAGTTCCTTCTGAATGCGCTCGGTACGAGCTGCCAGCGACTTTGCAAACAACGGGCCGGCGAATTTGACAAGAGCACCGATCACAAGAACCGAGGCGATGCCGCCATAGATGATCTCGGCAGTCTCAGGAAGGAGCCAATGATGAGTTTCGGCCGGATCGGCCGCTAGAAGCGCGTTCATCCAAGTCATCATCGAACCCCCGCGCTCATTGCATCAGCGACTGCACGGGCAACGGTTGAACTGTCGGGCATCTTGCCAGTTGCAATCTCGATCGCGCTCGAGACGACATCAGCAACCGCCGACTCGACCTGGGAACGAGCTGCAGTCCGAGCAGCCTCAGCTTGCGTCAAAGCAGCATCTCGCTGCGCCGAGATCCGGGTGTTGGCTGCGGAAATCTGAGACTGACGCTCTGCTTCGAGGGTCGCTCGGGTTGCCTCGAGCACCTTGGCCGCCTCCGCCTTCGCCGATGCCAAAGCAGCCTGGTACTGAGCAACTTCGGTTCGAGCAGAAGACCGCGTCGCGTCTGCATTCTCGTGTCCTTCGCGGACCGAGTTGTAGCGCGCATCCATGCCCCGCTTCAGACGCGGGAACAAGAACATGCGCATGAGAAGCGCGAACACGATGAATGCACCAGCTCCCCAGGCGAGCTCTTTCATCTCAGGGATGATCGGACTCGGTCCAGGACCGCATTCTTTTGGATTGGATGCCTCGGGGGGATAGGCACAATCCGTCGGATCGAACTCGTGTCCTGCTTCGCTTTCAGCGGATACGAGCCGAACCTGGATTGTCTCCCCCGCGCGGGTGACGACGGCTGTCAGCACGTCAACTCCTTGTGGATCGATGGGTCGATTGTGGATCAGAGGCCGATGAGGATGAAGACCACGAAGCCGATCAGGGCGAGCGCCTCCGTGAAGGCGATTCCCAGGAACATGGTCGTACGGACCATGCCGGCGGCTTCGGGCTGACGGGCCATGGCCTCGACCGACTTACCAACGAGGTAACCGATTCCGATTCCCGGTCCGATGGCAGCCAGTCCGTACGCGAAACCGGCCGATCCAGCCGCCGACGCGGCTTTGGCTTCGTCACCGGTGAGGGCGGCAAGTGCAGCAAGTGCTTCCATTTTCTTGGTCTCCTGTGTGTGTTGTTAAGAGAAATTGCGGATGGTCGAGAAGCGATCAGTGCTCGGGATGAGCTGCACCACCGATGTACACGGCGGTCAGGATCGTGAAGATGTAAGCCTGAAGAAAAGCAACAAGAACTTCGAAGGCTGTGAGGAAAATCAACATGAACAGCGGCAGTACTCCAACGGGGATCAACGCCGGATTACCCTTCGCCTGAAAGAGGGCCTCGGACAAAAGCGCGAACGTGACGAGCAGAATGTGCCCCGCAAGCATGTTGGCGAAGAGTCGCACGGTCAAGGAGAAAGGCCGCACGAGGAACGTCGAAATGAACTCGATTGGCGTCACGAGGATGTACAGAGCCTTGGGCACACCTGGCGGGAAAAGGGAATTTTTCAGATACCCAAGACCCTGATGCTTGAACCCGGTTCCGATGAACACGACCCACACGAGGAGCGACAGAAACATCGGCAGTGCCATTCTCGCCGTTGCCGGCATCTGAATGAACGGAATGATTCCCGGCACGTTGCACAGATAGATGAAGGTGAACAAGCTGAGGAGGAACGGCGTCCAACCCAGCCCGTCACGTCCCATCGTCTGCATGACAATGCCATTCTCGATGAATTCGACGATGCTCTCCGCGAAATTGCGCACCCCCTTCGGAGCAGATTTTGCATCCTTGCTACCGGCCAGAAGGAAAACCAGGATGCCGATCACAGCGGCAGCCACCGAGATGATCGCAATCTTGTTGAACGTGGGAAAGAGATCCTTCCATCGAAGAATCTCGTTGATCGGCGGGAACTCGAGAGCGATCACGGGTGTTTGTTCCTTTGTCCGGGCACGGGCACGCAGGCGAGTTGGCGGGTGGGTACGGGTAGCGACATGTCAGAGTTTCCTAGGTTTCAAGCCCGGGTATGCGAGCGATGCAGCCACGTAGCGCATTTCCCACACGAGGAGTCCTAGATGAGTAACGATTATGGTCAATCCAAGGGCCGTCAGTGAAATCCAGGAGGCATCCCGGACAAGAATCACAGCCAAGAAGATGAGACCAAGTCTCATGAGATACCCGAACAGGACGGCCCCCATCATGAGACCCAAAGAAATCCGCGCTGTGGATGCGATCAGACCGGCGGCCAAGAGGAAGTTCACCACGACGAGGAAAATACCGTAGGCAGCACTGAAGACCCCATCGAGTCCTGCGAAGACTGCACACACTGCGACAATGATCGGGGCTACGAGGAAAGACCGCTTCAAAATGTCGAGCGACACTTGAACCTCGGGTGAGTCACCCTCGATCCGAGTGACGATCGGGTTCGGTTGGTCTGCGAAACTCACCGGGAGCCACCCTCGGACGGACTGGACTCAGATCGACGGATCTCGAGTGCTCGGGATCGCTCACGTCGCTCTTCTTCGAGAACTTTCATCCTGGCGTCGTATGTGAGCCACATTCGAATCGATTGTCCGACTACAGCGAAGACGCTGAGCGCAATTGTGAAGAACGGTCGAGTGCTCGACCAGGAATCGATCAACCAGCCGAGACCGAAAAAGACCGCCAACGTCAGGGCGATTTCCATTCCCTCACCGATTCCTGCATCGGTTCCACCAGGACGATTGAGACCCAGGACTAGCCGATTCACAGGCTGCAGAGACAGCCGACCCCCGCGCCCCTTCATGAGTCTGGGCAATCGCGATCGAGTTTCAGGGATCTCGGACATTGTCTCTTCGCTCGGCGTCAGGAAATGGTGTGGAGCAGTGGGCTGGGATTCGCCGAATGAACTCTCACTCTGAAAGCAATCGTGAACCCGAACACAACCTACCCGTCGATCTCGGGCCGCGGCAATTGCGAAGTCTCGTCTCGCTCGGCAGCGTCACCATTGGATCGAGGCTGTTCGTTGAGACGAGACTCCTGTTCCACGCCTGTCGTCCGACGCAAGCGTCGGTCGTCCACTCCCTTCGTCCGACGCAAGCGTCGGACTTCTGGATGCAAGACGGTGTACTAGCCCAGGACGATCGCCGCAGTGCCGATCGGGATCAATGCTGTCCGCGCCTCGGTGAAGATCGGATACAAGACGAAACCGCTGAGGAGTGCAGTCCAGAGCCACAGAATCAGCACGCTTCTCCGCTGTCCATGGCCCATTTCCATCAAACGATGGTGAAGGTGACCTTTGTCAGCAGTCGCTACACCCTGTCTCTTGGCGGCCCGGCGAACGATGGCAAACGCCGTGTCGACGATCGGAACGCCAAGGATGAACAACGGACTGAACAGCGGCGCCAAGAAGAAGTACGTCTGACCAGGTGTGTACGCCTCATTGTTCGGATCGGCGCGACCCCCGACCACGCTCGTCGACACTGCCATCAGAAGTCCGAGGAACAGTGCTCCGCTGTCCCCCATGAAGATCTTCGCTGGGTTGAAGTTGTGGGGAAGAAAACCGACGCACACTCCGAGGGCGATGACCGCCATGAGTGGACCGACGTTCGGTTGAGCCAGAACGCCCAGATCGTCCAGTCGCCGGCTGTAAAGAAAGAAGGCTGCCGCAGCAATTGCAACGATGCCGGCCGCAAGTCCATCGAGCCCATCGATGAGGTTGATCGCCTGGGTCATACCGACCAGCCAGAGCACGGTGATGATCGGAATCCAGTCATCGGATAATACGAAGACATCGAGGAACGGGATTCGGAAGTAGAACATCGTCGCACCGAACCACACCAGCACCAGACCTGCGATCACGGTGCCGGTGATCTTGGCCGGACTCGAGAGTTCGCGCACGTCGTCGACGAGGCCCGTTCCGAAGATGATCGCCGCTGCGATGAGAACGCCGAACGGTTCGGAGTTGTTGTCGAACACCAGCGAGAAGCGATCCATCTGCCAAGCGAGCAGGAGTGCTGCGACGAAGCCGAGGAACATGGCGATTCCACCGACATCAGGTGTCGGCACGCGATGGACTCGACGCTCGTCGGGTTGCACGACCCAACCCATCTTGTGGGCCTGTCGAGTCACGACAGGCGTGGTGAAGAAAGTGACCAGAGCTGCTACCAGGCCGATGAAGAGATAGGCAACGGTATCTGGCACGTGCCGAGACTATTCGGCGAATAGGAGCCGTTGGACCGACAACCGGAAAACTCTCGGCTCAGACGCCCGAGGGATACGCCGGGAATGCGGCACACAGAGTTGCGACATCGGCGCGAACTGCTGCGATCTCGGACTCGGTAGCCCGTCCACGAAGTGCACGAGCAATGAACGAGGCAATGGTCGCCATCTGCTCGATTCCCATGCCCTGCGTCGTGACAGACGGCGTACCGATTCGCACTCCGGATGTCACGAACGGACTCCGAGGGTCATCGGGGATCGTGTTCTTGTTGAGAGTGATCCCGGCGAGATCGAGAACTGCCTGAGCCTCTTTGCCCGTCACGTCTGCGTCGAAGGGTCGCAGGTCGACAACCATCAAGTGGCAATCGGTTCCACCCGAGACGAGGCGGAAGCCATTTTCGGCCAGAGCCTGCGCCAGTGCCGATGCATTGTCGACCACCTGATGTGCGTACTGCTTGAACGTCGGGTGCGATGCTTCGCGAAACGCGACGGCTTTACCGGCAATGACGTGCTCGAGTGGGCCACCCTGCCAGCCCGGAAAAACGGCCTTGTCGACGGCGGCGGCGTGTTCGGCTTTGCTGAGAATGCAACCGCCACGAGGACCACGCAGCGTCTTGTGAGTCGTGAACGTGACGACGTCGGCATACGGCACAGGATTCGGATAGGCGCCACCAGCAATCAGCCCCGCGAGGTGGGCTGCGTCGTACATGAAGTAGGCGCCCACTTCATCGGCGATCAATTTGAACGGCTCCGGATCGATGCGACGGGGGTAGCTGGTGGTTCCGGCCACGATCATGCGCGGTCTGTGTTCGAGAGCAAGATCACGGACCTGATCCATGTCGATGCGCTCGTCACCGGGGGTCACCTTGTACGGCACGAAGTTGTAGAGCTTGCCGCTGGCATTCACGGGCGAGCCGTGAGTGAGATGTCCGCCGTGATCGAGGCTGAGTCCGAGAACGGTGTCACCTGCGTCGAGCAGAGCCTGGTAGACGCACATGTTCGCGTTGGCCCCCGAGTGAGGCTGCACATTGGCATGGTCCGCGCCGAACAGCGACTTCACCCGCTCAATTGCAAGTGCCTCGATCGAGTCGACGATCTGATTGCCACCGTAATAACGCTTGCCGGGATAGCCCTCGCTGTACTTGTTGGTGAGAACGCTTCCGACTGCACGCATCACTGCGGGGGATGTGAAGTTCTCGCTCGCGATCAGCTGCAGACCGGTGGTCTGGCGGACGTACTCCTCGTCGAGAAGTCGTTCGACTTCGAGATCGGGATCTGAATCGGAAGGGAAAGGCATCGTGGTCTCTGTCGTTCGTGAGGTCGTTGTCGTGAGATTCTTCGTGCTTCGGAATGGAGCCGTCACACAGCGTCAGAACTCGTTCTCGAGTTCCATCAACTGTGCCACTCGTCGAGCATGGCGACCACCCTCGAAAGGCGTGGAAAGGAACGTTGTGACAATTTCCTCAGCCAGACCGATTCCCACAACCCTGGCACCGATGGACAACACGTTCGCGTCGTTGTGGGCTCGTGCCATTCGGGCCGTGTACAAGTCGTTACATAGTGCTGCTCGCACCCCTCGCACTTTGTTGGCTGCGAGCTGCTCACCCTGGCCACTCCCTCCGAGCACGATCCCAAAATCAGCGAGTCCATCACGGACAGTACGACCGACCCCGGAGCAGATCGGCGGGTAGTCACAACTCTCGGTCGAGTGGGTTCCCTGATCATCCACTCGATGTCCTGCGGCTGTGAGGAAGGCGACCAGATGACTCTTCAGATCGAAGCCTGCATGATCAGCACCGATGGCGATTTGCAGGCTCGACATGTGGAGAGTCTACGCCGGTGCCAAATTCGGAGCGCACACCGACGGCAAGTACCCTGCCCGCATGGCACTCGACCCACGCACCCCCGTCATCGTCGGAGTCGGTCAACATCTCCAGCGGGTCGATGATCCCCTGCAGGCCCTTGCACCAGCTCCCTTCATTGCTGAGGCAATTCGCATCGCTTTCGGTGACGCAGGTTTGGCGTCGATCCCCGACGTGGACTCGCTCCGTGTCGTCGGATTTCTCTCGTGGCGATACCGAGATCCAGCGAGATTCATCGCTGATGAGCTTGGACTCTCTACCCGCGAAACCGTGATCACGTCGATGGGCGGCAACAGTCCGCAATCCCTCATGAACGCAACAGCACTCGAGATACAGGCCGGAACTTTCGATCTCGTCGTGATGTGCGGTGGCGAAACGTCGCGAACTCGCAAAAGGGCTCGTGCTGCCAGTATCGACCTTCCGTGGCCAATCGTCCCAGACGATGTCGTGCCAACGCGGGTCATGGGCAATGAATTGGTCATGAACCACGAATATGAGATTTCCCGACAGATCGTGGCACCAGTTCAGGTTTATCCAATTTTCGAAAGCGCATTACGAGCTCACGCCGGTCGTTCCATTCCCGATCACAACCGTCGACTGGGCGAATTGTGGTCCCGGTTCAGTTCCGTCGCAGCCAACAATCCCTACGCCTGGATCAGAACTGCGATGACACCCGAAGAGATCATCACCCCGAGTCCGCGCAACCGAATGATCGGACTGCCCTACACGAAAGTCATGAACTCCAACAATGACGTCGATCAGTCGGCGGCGATCATCATGTGTTCTGTCGCAAAGGCTGAGAGCCTCGGAATCCCTCGCGATCGTTGGGTGTTCCCGATCTCGGGAACCGACTGCCACGAGCACAAGTACGTGTCGATGCGACACACCTTTCATGAGACACCGGCAATTCGACTCGGCGGTCGACTGGCTCTCGAACTTGCCGAAACTTCGATCGACGAGATCGACATCATCGACTTGTACTCGTGTTTCCCCTCGGCAGTTCAACTCGGAGCCGAGTCTCTCGGGCTGTCACTCGATCGTCAGTTGACCCGCACTGGCGGCTTGTCCTTCGCCGGCGGACCTTGGAACAACTACGTCATGCACGCCATTGCAACCGTGGTGGGTGAACTACGGGAGCGACCCGGTGAAAAGGGTCTGATCTGGGCGAATGGCGGTTACGCAACCAAGCATGCCTTCGGGGTGTACTCCACCACGCCGCCGGCATCGGGCTTCCGCCACGCAAATCCTCAAGATCAGATCGATGCACTCCCGAAACGCAACGTTCTCGATGTCGGTGCATCGCAGGGACCGGCCAGCATCGAGGGATACACAGTCATGCACGATCGCGACGGTCGACCAGAGCGAGCGATTGCGACAGTTCTCGATGACAACGGCAACAGAGCTTGGGGCGTGAGCGACGATCACGACACGACCTCGGCGATGTGCGAGGGTGAGTGGGTCGGTCGGCGCATTCGACTCGACGACAAAGGAACCCTCATCACATGACCGCCTCGCCGACTGCAAGCCGACCGAACATCATCCTCGACTGCGACCCGGGGCACGACGACGCTCTTGCAATCGTCGTTGCAGCCAGATACGCGAATCTCCTCGGAATCACGACCGTGTCCGGGAACGCGCCGATCGAGTCCACCACGTACAACGCTCTCGTGATGAAAGACCTCCTCGGCCTCGATGTCCCCGTTCACCAAGGTGCAGCTCGTCCGCTCATTGCGCCGCCGCAATACGCGACCTACGTGCACGGCGAGAGCGGACTCGACGGAGCCGACCTCCCAACACCGACGAGCTCTCCTGACAGCACCGATGCCGTGGGATACATCATCGACATGTGTCGCGAACACGAAGGACTGTGGCTCGTTCCGACCGGTCCTCTCACGAACATCGCGATGGCACTTCGCCTCGCACCCGATATTGCCAATCGAATCGCTGGAATTTCACTCATGGGTGGAGGAACTTTCGGAAACAGGACGTCCGCTGCCGAGTTCAACATCTGGGTCGATCCCGAGGCTGCGGACATCGTCTTCGAGTACGGCCAACGCCTGATCATGGCTGGCTTGCATCTCACCCACCATTTCCGAGCAACACAGAAGCGACTCGACTCGGTCCGATCCCTTCCCGGTCAACTCGCACACGTGTTGGGTGATCTCATGCAGTTCTTCACGGATACCTACATGCGTCGTCACCACGGGATGGATGGTGGCGCTGTGCACGACCCATTGGCCATCTTTGCACTCACTCACCCGGAACTCTTCGAGACGAAGAGGTCCCATGTCGTCATCGAACTCACAGGCACACACACTCGCGGAATGACCCTCATCGATGCCCGTGATCTGCGCGAAGTCAAAGATGCCAATTGTGAAGTCTTGATGCACGTCGACGCGGAGCGTGCCTTCGACCTCATGATCGACGCCATCGCCTCGTACAGCCACTGACCCGCATCTCTGACCGAGCCGGAGTCTTCTCGAGGTCTCCGTGAACCGTATTGTCGGAACATGCGTGCTGCCGTGATGCGAAATTGGTCCCTGAGAGTCGACGACATTCCCGAGCCCGTAGCCGGAGCTGGACAAGCGCTCGCTCGAGTTCTCGCCTGCGGCATCTGTGGGAGCGACTTGCACCTACTCGTGCACGGCGAGGAGAGCCGTCGTCTCACCGCAGAGATGAACGAGGACTCCTCCGGCGATGCGCCAGCAGATCCGACTCGACCGGTGATGTTCGAACCGAACATCGACATGGTGATGGGTCATGAATACTGCTGTGAGATTCTCGACATCGGTCCCGGCGTGTCGAATCTCGCCCCCGGCGACATCGTCGTCAGCTTCCCCGTGACCTTCGACGAACAAGGTGTACACGGAGTCGGATTCAGCAACAAGTATCCGGGCGGGTATGCCGAGCGCATCGTTGTCAACGAGATGATGAGTATCAAGGTGCCCAATGGGCTCTCACCCGACCTCGCTGCCATGACCGAACCACTCGCGGTCGGTGTCCATGCTGTCGAGAAGAGTCGTATCGCTCAGGGCGATGCTGCGCTCATCCTCGGCCTCGGGCCGGTCGGTCTTGCATGCATCGCCGAGTTGAAGATGCGCGGGATCGGACCGATCATCGGTGCTGACTTCTCCCCTCGTCGACGAGCTCTTGCTGAACACCTCGGCGCCGATGTCGTCGTCGACCCCCGTGAGACTCCAGCTATCCAAGCGTGGCGAAAAGCCGATGGACGCAAACCTCTCGTCATCTTCGAGGCCGTCGGAAACCCGGGAATGATCGAACAGGCCATGCGCATGGCGCCAAAGGACTCTCGCATTCTCGTAGTCGGCGCATGCATGCAAGAGGATCGAATTCATCCGATGCTGGGAATCGGCAAGGAACTCTCACTGCAATTCGTGCTCGGCTACTCACCCACTGAATTCGGTCATGCTCTGACGAGCATTGCCGAAGGCAATGTGAATCTCGAGCCGCTCATCACCGGACGTGTTGGAATCGACGACGTACCTCGAGCATTCGAGGACCTCGGCAACCCTGAAGCCCATGCGAAAATTCTCGTCAAACCCTCGTTGACCTGAGCCGGCATTCGTGAACACATGATCGTGAAATCCGAATCGTGAAATCCGAATCGTGAAATCATGACCGACACCTCGCACCAGGACACCTTTCCGCGTCAATATGCGCGGACCCAGCGATTCACCCTCGGCGAACCGAGAACTTTCTCGATCTCGGCCGATGGCAATCGGGTGATCTACCTGCGCAGTCGCTCCGGTAGCGATTCGGTGAACTGTCTCTGGGAATACGACCTCACCACATTCTCCGAACGTCTCATCGTCGACCCGCTCGCAATTGCGGGTGATGCAGGTGACGTGTCTCCGGAGGAGAAGGCCCGACGCGAACGACTGCGCGAGGCCGGCTCCGGAATCACATCCTACACAGTGGACAAACAGGCCCGTGTGTATGCCTTTGCTCTCTCTGGCCAGCTGTACGTCGGCGAATTCACGACCGGCACGACGAGCCACATCGCGACGCACGGTCCCGTCTTCGATCCGCGATTCGACCCAACGGGACATCGCATTGCCTTCGTCATCGACGGAGAACTCGCGTGCATCGATCTCGATGCCGCCAATCGAGTGGTGCGCACCATTGCCGGCAGATCCGTCTTCGGCGAGAGCGAGTCGGTCGCATGGGGCGTTGCCGACTTCATCGCTGCCGAAGAAATGGGTCGGTACCGCGGATTCTGGTGGAGTCCGAACGGACAGCGGATTGCTGTTGCTCGAGTGGACGAATCTCCAGTTGCACAATGGACCATCGCCGATCCCTCTCAGCCTTCGGTTCCGGCGCGCACCGTTCGCTACCCCGCCGCAGGTTCGAACAACGCCCTCGTCAGCATCGGCATGTTCGATGTCGCAGCTTCCGCCACCTCACCGATACCAAGACGCTACGTCGAGTGGGACGGGTCGCTCTATCCCTATGTGGCCGATGTCCACTGGATCAGCGAAGACTCGATACACGTCTCGGTTCAAACTCGCGACCAACGAACGGTCGTCATCGGTCGAGCATCGTGGGACGAGCCAAGGATCGTGTCCGCACAGATCGAGACGAGTGATTCCTGGGTCGATCTGGTTCCCGGTTCACCAGCCACCCTGTCCGATGGCACCATCGTCTCGGTTGCCGATCGCAATGGAGTCAAGAAACTTCTCGTCGGCGGATCACCCGTCACCCCCGACTCCCTCGATGTTCGCCACATCATCGCAACCGACGACGACTCAGTCGTCTTCATGGCGATCGACACCATGCGACCCGAATCCTGGGTCATCTGGTCCTGGAACACGACGACATCAGAACTGCGCCAGTTGTCGGAATCCGACGGCGTACACAGTGCATCGATTGGAGGATCGACTGTCGTTCTGCGTCGATCGTCGCTGATTATGCCGCGTGCGAACGTGTCCGTCCGATCACTCGACGACCCACGCGTCGTTCTCGCCGACATCGAAAACCTGTGCGAAACCCCCCTTGTCGAACCGAACGTTCGATTTCTGCGCGCTGGTTCTCGAGGGATCCCCTGCGCAGTCGTCCTACCGAAGCACATTCCTGCTGGCTCTCGACTGCCAGTTCTGATGGACCCCTATGGCGGGCCGCATGCGCAACGTGTCGTCGATTCATATGCAGCCCACTGCACATCACAGTGGTTCGCCGATCAGGGTTTCGCAGTGATCGTTGCCGATGGTCGAGGTACTCCCGGTCTCGGAACCGAATGGGAGCGCTCGATCCATCAGGATCTCGCGACCGCGGTACTGGACGACCAGGTGGATGCGCTGAAGTCGGTTGCACACGAGTACGACTTCATCGACACGAGCCGTGTGGCAATTCGCGGTTGGAGTTTCGGCGGCTACCTCGCAGCACTTGCAGTGCTACGACGACCCGATGTCTTCCACGCTGCCGTTGCGGGTGCGCCTGTCACCGATTGGCGTCTCTACGACACCC
>JBJTGN010000400.1:0-2642 GCA_046093905.1 Actinomycetota bacterium | reverse complement strand
TCTAGTTGCACTGTCTAGGCCGCCCATCCGTAGAATTCAAGCGGTGACGACCGAGGATAAGGCTAAGAAGCCAACCCTGAGTGCGGGTCACTACCGCTCAGACCTGCAAGGAATGCGGGCGGTCGCGGTCCTCGCGGTTTTCGCCGAACACTTGTTCGGCTGGCCGGCGGGTGGCTTCGTAGGTGTTGATGTTTTCTTCGTCATTAGCGGGTTTTTCATCACCGGCCTTCTGATCCGGGAAAGGACGGCCACCGGACGATTATCATTCCGGGATTTCTACATCCGGCGAGTCAGGAGAATCCTGCCGTCCGCCCTTCTCGTCCTCGTCGCAACGGTGGTGTTCTCGTTCCTACTGTTTCCGACCGTTCGTGCCAAGCAGACACTCCTAGATGCGCTCTATGCAGCGTTGTTTCTCGCGAACTTCCGGTTCGAAGCTTTGGGTGCTGACTATTTCCAGCAAGGCAAGCCTACGTCACCGATCCAACATTACTGGTCGCTGTCGATCGAAGAACAGTTCTACCTCGTCTGGCCGGCGCTCATCGTTGTGATCTTTGCCGCGACCCGGAAGTTACGAAGAACCGGGAAAATACATGTGAGGGAGTGGTCGCTGCTCGGCGCTCTAGGTGTGATCGTGATCGCCTCGCTCGGATGGGCGGCGTTTCTCTCGGGTCACGATCCGAACGCCGCGTACTTCTCGACCCTCACGCGAGTGTGGGAACTCGGGGTGGGAGCGCTCGTTGCGATAGCTGGGCCCTGGCTTTTGCGCCTGCCGGCTGCAATCCGGCCCTGGCTTGCTTATGCGGGCCTAGCAGGCGTTTTCGGTTCCATGTTCGTTATAGATTCAACCGTCCAGTTTCCGACACCGGGGGCATTACTGCCGGTTGGTGCAACGGCCCTAGTAGTGGCTTCCTTCCACGGTGCTGACGTACGCGGAATGTTCCCACTCACTAACCCGGTTGCTCGTTACATCGGCGACGTCAGCTATACGTTATACCTCTGGCACTGGCCCGTAATTACGCTAATGGCCTCCCTGTTACCGAGGGGTCCCGTCTACTACGGGCTAGTCGTCGTCCTCACGGTTGGGTTGACGGTCGTGACATATCGCTTCTTCGAGAATCCAATCCGAACGTCGGGTTGGCTGCTCGCCAAGCCTTCAACCCAGCATGGAGAGCGCCGATTGCCGGCTTTGACTCCTTCGCGTTGGGCGTTGATCGGTGCTCTAGCAGCGGGGGGTATCCTGACTGCGATTCTCGGCATCGCATATCTCGACAAAATATCTGCGGCGACCGCTCTCTCGGGTGGTAACCGGGGTGCGCGGGTGGAGGCGGGTCAGGCGCTTGGCGCTCAAACGGACCCCTGCTTTGGCGCCCCTGCCATGGTGAATCAAGCTTGCGTGTTGAGAAATCCGGAAGCGCCTTTGCAACCTGGTATCGATCAGTTCGTCAAAGACGCCTATGAACAACCCTGCTACCGCGGCTCGAAAGAAAGTGAACGAGGCGAGCGATTCATCAAGACGTGCACATATGGATACACGGGAGATGATGCCGTCAAAATGGCGATAGTAGGGGACTCGCACGCCGCCCAGATTATCGCGGCGATCCGGCCTGTTCTCGACGCTAACAAGTGGAGTCTAACGACTTACCTTGGAACGGGTTGCAAGTGGAAGTTACCGCCCAGAAGCGACGGCTGCCCGGTCGATTGGATCGAACAGGAACTTCTCTCCAATCGTTACGATCTCGTCATTACGACATCGATTCGCGGCGGAAGTCTCGACGGCTACAGAGAAGCGTGGGCACCGATCGCTGCCGCGGGGACGCGGATCGCGGTTATCGCTGACAACCCAGGTGTGAGTGAAGATTCCCAAGCCTGTCTAACTCGAGTCCAGATCGGCGCGGATCGAACAGGCGAGTGCGGTACGCCGAGGGCAGAGGCGTTTGCGGATGCGGACCCGTTGGTCGCCGCTGCCGCTCAAGTCCCTGGTACGACGGTAATCGATCTGACTAGCTTCTACTGCACAGCTGATTTTTGTCCCTCAGTCATCGGCGATGTGATTGTCTATCGCGATTCCAGGGGCCACCTCACCTCGACCTTTGCCCGTACGCTCGCACCCGCTATCGAAGAGGGACTTCGCCGTGCCTTGAAGTGACGCTGCGCATAACATCGAACGCTCCGCCGGCGGCCGTCGACATCAAGACCCGGAATCTCAATCGGCTTCGCGGAGAAGGGTTTGGACTGTTGCGGTGGATGTCTTGCAAGCGGTTACTGTTATACATCGTTTGCCATTTCACGCCGAAGCCGCGCAGAAACGTCGTCAGACAACTGGAAAGGGGAATCAGTGTCAAAAATGCTCGGTCGACTCCTCGCCCGATCCCGAAAAACACGGGCAACTCCTGCGATGCCAATGAATGCACTGCAACTAGCAACTCGTGATGTAATGCTCGAGAAGTACGCCAACGGTACCTATGGAACCATCGAAGTGTCCTGTCTGTGCGGAAGTGCCGGTGGCCGCGTCGTGGCCGAACTTGATCGTTACGGCTTACCTTCCCCGAGTGTCTTGTGTCGCGATTGCGGAGTAGTCCGCACCTCGCCGAGGCTTACCGATAACAGCCTCGCCGCTTTTTACGACGACGAGTACCGACCCC
>JBJTGN010000399.1:0-2855 GCA_046093905.1 Actinomycetota bacterium | reverse complement strand
GTTCGTTTTCGCTTCGCGGTGCTCGCCGAGATTTTCGCACTGTGTACGGAGCGATTCAGTAGCCAGATCCGGAGGTGCTCAGTCTGGTGGAATTCTCCCTCATGGTGAATCCACGGTGAAGTCATAGTGTATGTATGGAAGCCCATCCAAAGAGCAGAAGACGGCTCGAAACCACGTGATCGCTATGGCGCGGACCCCACAAAATTGGTCTTGCTAGTCCGCCAGAGCTGGGCTTAGACTCATGGGTTAGCAAGGGTTATCCCTTGAACAAACCGAAGGGGGAGCGAAATGAGTCAAAAGGTACGAAAAGGGCTAGGTGGGGTTCTCGCGGGTGTGGGTGTGACGATGTTGTTGGGAGTCATGAGCGGTACGGGCGTTGCCCGTGCCGACATTGTCGATCAGGATCCAATTGAGCCTGAAGACCCGAATGCCGAAGCGTCAGCAGAAGTGACAATGAAGGAACGATGCATTTGGTACGTATCAGGTGTGGCGAGTTCCATCACCCTCACCAAGGACAGCGCGGAGACTGATGAAGTCTACGACGGAGATCAATTCTCGCTCTCAGCGGAACTGGAAGACTACATTGCATGGACTTCTGGGAATGACACGGGTGGCGGGTCCGACTTCGACGATCATGCATTCTGCACATTTTTCGGTGAGCAGACGGGTATTGATGTTCTCGGAACGTGGAGTTCAAACGAATTTACGGCGACAGCAACATATGGTCCAGGCGACGTAAGGCCGGACACCAACATGGATTTCAGTGCTGACGGCGCCGACCCAATGACCTTCGATCTCACAGAGGGAGTCTGCCGAGCTGAAGGCTCATGGGTTATCGGCCCTGACATCGTAGCTGACTTGAGTGGCATGCAGAGCTCGATACTCGACCTCGCAGCTACCGCCGCAACTCCTCGTCCTGCGGATAGTGCAGGGTCGAACGACAAGTGCAACGCTGCAGTTCTGGTGACCGCGTCGATCCCCGAGGGAAAGACTCCGCTGTATGCGGGTAAGCCGTATACGTTCACGGGCCCGAGCTTCCTTACTGAGATCAGCATCGACACAAATCGTTAGTAGTTGAAACGCTGATCTACCGAAAGTCGCAGTCAGCAAATACGGACAGATCAAACCACGGGTGGGTCCAAGAGGACATCCTCTCCGACCCACCCGTGGTCGATCACCGCGAGATGAAGGGACATTCAACGTGAATCCGCGGATATTCACACGGCGATTCGCTGGCGTCGTTGTTGGTATTTGTGGAATCGTCTTGTCGTCGGTTGCAGTCAGCCTTGGTGGTGTTTCTGCGGCGCCTCCATCAATTCCGGCTCAAGATCCTCCTCCCGGGGATGAGGCTGCCACCACGTCGATCGTCCGCATGAAAGAGCGTTGTATCTGGTACGTCGACGGCGTTCCTGCAGCGATCAATTTGCTGCCGACCGGCGACGACGTCGCCGGTTTTGACGAAGACGGAAATCCGATTGGGAAGGTGTACGACGGCTCGGAGTATTCGCTCTCCGTAACTTTGCCCGAGTTGCGTGCATGGAACTCGGGAAACGAATCGGGCGGTGGCGAGGAGTTTGTAGATGAGCACGCCTTTTGCACCTACTTCGGTGAGACGAGTGGAATTGAGGTAACGGGTCAGTGGGGAATCGGTGGGTTCACCGCGACAGCTGCGGTCGGTGGCGCTGACGATGGACTCGACTTCGATCTGACACCGGCGAATCCAATTGCGATGACCCTCGACGAAGGAACTTGTCGTACACCGAGTCAAGGTGTGGGCGAAAGTGCGTGGGGGTTTGGTGGCGGGGCATTTGAACCTTTTGAAGAGTCGTACCGCCTCCTGAAGGTAGAGGTTGTTAGCCCTAGTGGCGGAAGACTCATGCAGCAGCCCATTGGAGTGACGACGGATCGTCCGGCGAACCTAGCGGGCGGAAACGACCGATGCGGCATCTATTGGTCGGTCCAGACGAGTATTCCCGCCGGTCTAACACCGCGATACGCGGGCGAGAGGTATACGTTCTTGGGCCCGACGTTTACAACTGAGATCACCATCGACTCTGGTGGTTCGTAAATCGTCGACTCCATGATGTGGCAATGTAATGTGCCGCGAGTGCGGGCTTTGGTGTCCGCGGGTGCGATCAGGGCGCTCATGTCGGTAGTGATCCTTGCAACTGCATTATCTGCAAATGTTGCTGGTGCAACCAAGCCGGCGGCGGGTGAACTCGGAATCGGCGTCGAAATTCTGTCGACCCAGTCCAACAACCCGGCCCAGCTTGGTGCCAACAGCGAACTTTGGTTCGCGATCGAACCTGGGCAGAGTGCGCAACGACAGTTTCGAATCATCAGTACCTCGGACATCGTGCAGACCGTTGCGTTCGAGCTGTGGCAGGTGACAGTAGTCGATGGGGAACCAACAATTGATCGGACCACCCGGAGCCCATCAGAGGAGTGGCTGACGTTCGACCCGCCAAGAATTTCTCTCGAACCCCGCGCACGCCAAGTTGTCACGATGACCTACACGATTCCGGCGAACACTGAACCTGCGGTTTTTGAGTCGTACCTACGGATATTGGTGTCGGCCCGTGATGCACCAGTCGCTGAGAACTCCGACTCTGGAGTGCAGGCGGTGATTCAGGGAGCGTTAGCATTTCGGAAGTCGGTGTGGCTGGGCATTGGTGATGCGGCAAACCTCGCCACCGACTTCGAGATACGCGGTGTAGCTGGATGGTTGACCGACAAGAACGAAAAGGCAGTGCGAGTCCTGATCACGAATACCGGTGGTACACCGATTCGTCCCAGCGGCTCGGTACAGCTTGCCGACCCATTGTTTGCAAGCAATACTTTCGGTCCTTTTGAGT
>JBJTGN010000398.1:0-1554 GCA_046093905.1 Actinomycetota bacterium | reverse complement strand
GGCCGCACATCGAGCTTGATCTCCCGGGCGATGCGATCGATACCGACCGAGCACACGCCACCGGTGTCCATGTACGAGCGCAATTGGACTGCAACGTGGTGGGCGTTCCGGGTGCAGCCGTCATCCTGCGAGATCAAGTTCTCCCATCGGAAGATGAACTCAGCATCGCTGAAGAACTCGAAGTAGACGCTGGGGACGCGGCCGGAGAGGCCGATGTCTTCTGAACGGTCTGGGGAAGATTCTGTTGGTCGGGTCATGCCCGAGAACCGTCCGACCCCTCCTTGACTCGTCAAGGAGGGGTTTTACCCAGTTGATGGGGTTAGAGAAGGTTGAGGAGGTTGATTCGACCCTCATTCCCGGCTCGATCCAAGCCACTTCTGCCTCCGGCGAAAGCATTCTGCACATGGAATTTGGCATGGGCTGCCATAATCCAGCCTGGCGGTGGGGGTCCGGCACACGACGACATATCACCACCCCCGTCGTAGTCTTGGCCGTTAGGGGATCGATCGACTGCCGCGTCGAACAAGAGTTGACGCTGGTCAGACATTTCACTCCTCCATTCACTGAGGTCCGTCGCTATTTTGGGGAGACACGAAATTGCCCACTGAGAACTCCGCCCGAGTGAGAACCACCGCTGCTCTGGGAGGCTGCTGATGGCAATCAAGAAGTCCGAGCTTTACAGCACCTTGTGGAAGAGCTGCGACAAACTCCGCGGCGGGATGGACGCATCCCAGTACAAGGACTACGTCCTCGTGTGGTTGTGCATGAAGGATGTCTCAGACCGCGCGAAGGACAGGCGCCACGCACTGCTCGACATTCCCGAGGGTGGTGGATTTGCTGACCTGGTGAAACTCAAAGGCAAGGCCCACATCGGTGATGGAATCAACAAGGTCATCGGAAAACTCGCCGACGCCAATGATCTCCGAGGTGTCATCGATGTAGCTGACTTCAACGACGACGCCAAGCTCGGCAAGGGCAAGGAAATGGTTGATCGCCTCTCGGACCTGATCGCCATCTTCGAGAACCCGGCACTTGACTTCTCCGGCAACCAGGCCGACGGCGACGATCTTCTCGGAGATGCATATGAGTACTTGATGCGAAACTTTGCGACCGAGTCGGGCAAGAGCAAGGGCCAATTCTACACCCCAGCTGAGGTGTCACGGATCATGGCAACAGCCATCGGTATCGACAAAGCAAAGTCGCAAAAAGAGACGATCTACGACCCGACATGTGGGTCCGGATCACTGTTGCTCAAAGCACACGACACTGCAAAGAACGCCACCGGGCACGACCTCGCTATCTACGGCCAAGAAATGGACAACGCCACCGCGGCATTGTCACGTATGAACATGTGGTTGCACAATGCCGGCACGGCAGAGATCGCCAACAACAACACACTCTCAACTCCGATGTTCACCGACGAGAAGGCCGGGACTCTGCGCACATTCGACTACGTCGTTGCCAACCCTCCGTTCTCGTGGAAATCCTGGACGTCAGGGGTAAACGTCGCCGCCGACCCCTACAAGCGATTCATTTACGGAACCCCTCCCGACA
>JBJTGN010000397.1:0-7393 GCA_046093905.1 Actinomycetota bacterium | reverse complement strand
GCCGTGAGACGTGAAGCAGACTGCACGAGCTGCGGGTTCTCGACGAACACGCGCACCGGATCAGCCAGGTAGCCGACAACAGTGTCGAAGCCGATGCGAGCCAACCGAATCGTGGCTTCGCGCTCCTTACCGTCATTGGCGACAACGATGATCGGCGTGCCGGCAGCGACAACCTCGCCCGTGTACTCGGCGAAGCGCCCGCCGAGACCGACGTTGATCGAGCCTTTCAAGTGGCCACCAGCGACCTCGCCATCGTCTCGAGTGTCGACGACAACGGTGCCAGCCTTCTGCGCATCGAGCACAGCCTGCAACGACATCGCCTCGAGTGGACGATCCTCGTGGAAGGTGTCTCGAGCCTTGCGGTTCGTCGTCGCTGCGAACAAGAAGTACATCGGTGCGGTCGATTGCCCTTCGGTGACCACATCGACGAACTGATCCTGCGTCATCGGGGCGAGGGCGTAGTTGGTGGTGCGCTGTTCACCAATGGTGCTGACGGTGTTCGTCGACAGGTTCTTGCCGCACGCGCTCCCTGCGCCGTGAGCGGGGTAGACGAGGGTGGCGTCGGGCAACGTCAGAAGCTTCGTGTGCAGCGAGTCGTAGAGCATGCGACCGAGATCCTCAGCCGTGTGACCGACAGCAGCGAGCAGGTCGGGGCGCCCGACGTCGCCGATGAACAACGTGTCACCGGTGAACACGGCATGGGGCTCGGCGCCGGCGTGAGCACGCACAACCACCGACATCGACTCGGGTGTGTGGCCCGGAGTCTCGAGGAACTCGAGGACAACCGCGTCATTGGTGTTTCCGAGACCACCATTGGCGTCACTGAGAACGATCGTGTCGCCGTTCGACATCGCTCGGATAGGGAAGTCGGTGCGACCCTCGGCGGCCTTGCCAAAGATGATCTCGGCGCCGACGGCCTCGGCCAGTTCGAGGTGGCCAGACAGGAAGTCGGCGTGGAAGTGCGTTTCGATGACGTACTTGATCGTCAGGCCGTGCTCCTTCGCGTCGTCGAGATAGAGCGAGATGTCGCGCTGTGGGTCGACGACAGCAGCAATGCCGGTCGAGGTGTCTCCCACGAGATACGAGGCATGCGAGAGGCACTCCAAATAGAACTGCTGGAGGTAGAGCGATGAAGACATTGATGAAGACGTCGATGATGAAGGCGCGGAGTTTGCAGGGGATGTTTCTGGGTTGGGGTGTTCGCCATGTCGATCACTCCGTCAGGCGAGCTTCATGAACAATTTTTCGACCTCTTCGAGATCGAAACCGTTGGCCTTGGCCTGCTTGGGGTTGGCGAGACAGTGGCTGAGACCGGTGGCGAGCAGCTTGAAGCCCACCTGATCGAGGGCCTTGCTCGCCGCCGAGACCTGAGCGACGACATCGCGGCATTCGCGGCCCTCGGCGAGCATCTGCTGAATTCCCCGAACCTGGCCTTCGATACGGCGGAGACGCTTCGTCAGGTCTTCGGTGATGTCCTCGGGTAACTTCATGACGGAGAGTCCTTTCGTCGGATCGATCGTTGAACGATCTCAACTATACCCCAGGGGGTACTAGATCCCGACACGCACGGGCGGCGAACCCTCGATTACGCCGAGCGAGGACGCAGAGTCACACTGGCTTCATTCACCGTGGCTTCGTTGAAAGACCGGGCCGAACAATCGGCCATCTTCACGGGCGGCACGGTCTCGGTGACGATCGTGCGGGCGATCTCACGGAACGCCTCCGCAGCGCGACCGGTTCCGAGGAGCGACACCGGTTCGCCGCAGTCGCCACCAGCGGCAACGGCGGGCTCAATGGGAACCGAACCGAGAAGCGGAGCACCGATCTCATTGGCGAGTGCCTGACCGCCACCGGAACCGAACAGCGGGTAGTCCTCGCCGTGATCGCAGGTGAACGAGCTCATGTTCTCGATCACACCGGCAACGCGCAGGAACGAACGACGAGCCATGTCAGCAGCACGGATCGCGACTTTCTGAGCACTGATGGCCGGCGTCGTCACGATCACCATGTCGGTGCGCGGCAACATGCGAGCGAGTCCCATTTGCACATCGCCCGTCCCCGGAGGCATGTCGATGAGCAGATAGTCCATCTCGCCCCACGCCACATCGTTCAAGAACTGCTCGACGGCCTTCGTGAGCATGAGACCGCGCCACATGAGTGCGGTGCCTTCGTCCTCGACGAGGAAGCCGGTCGAGACGACTTTCAGCAGACCCGACCCGACACGTCGAGTGTTCGGCACGATCTTCGGTCGGTCCGTCACGGGATCCTTCTCGGCTTCGAGACGCTGATCGAGGCCGAGCATGCGCGGCACCGAAAAACCCCAGATGTCGGCATCGAGAACGCCAACCGTGTATCCCTGATCGGCGATCGCTGCGGCCAGATTCACCGTGACCGAACTCTTGCCGACACCGCCCTTGCCGGATGCAATTGCCAGAACCCGAGTCGTAGCCGAAACAGCGGTGTCGGTCGCGCGCTCTTTTGCATTCCACCGGGCCTTGGCCATGGTGGCCGAGCGTTCGTCGCTCGTCATTTCTCCCCACTCGATCTTCACTTTCGTGACTCCCGGATGGGTCGCAACGCGAGACTCGATGTCCTTCTTGATCTGGGCTCGCAGCGGACACCCGCCGATAGTCAGTTTGACGTTGACGGTGACGAGACCTTCGTCGCTGACGCCGGCACAGTGGGCCATGCCGAGGTCGACGATGTCACTGCCGAGTTCGGGATCGATGACAGCCCGCAGCAGGTTGGTGACTGCTTCGATGCTGGGCGGCTCGCTGAAGCGTGATTCGCTGCGCTTGTCGGACCATTCACCTCGCGCGCCATCAGATCCGCTGGGGTTCACGCTCGGGGGAGTGCTCGAGCTCGACATGAAATCACGATACCGGCGCACCAAACCGGGACGAGATGTCGTACTCGTCTTCTACTCATCGTCAACTTCTCGCAAGGCGGGTGATGTCTCCAGGCCCAGCAATAGTCTCCAGGCCCAGCAATAAGTGTCTTCGGTTGGCGTATTCGATGTGTCGGTAGAATCACCTCATGTCTGGAAGGGTTGGCCATGAATCTCCTCCCGATACTGAGAATCGTGACTGCCAACTGGAGCATGGGGATCACGGCCACCGGGAGCGCGGGCAGATGGTGAAAGTGGTGACCAAGACGACACTTCATGCTCAGGACGATGAACTCGAATACTGGCTCTCTCGGCCGATGTCCGAGCGGATCGCTGCCGTCGAAATACTTCGCCAGCGTGTGTACGGAGGTGGGGATGGAACTCGACAAGGACTTCAGCGAGTTGTCAACATCATCCATCGATCGCCCGAATCAGTCCCAGACGATAGAAACCTCCAGTAGGACGACGGGTCGAGGTCCGGGTGGGAAATATCAAGGTGCCATTCATTGGACGGGAGGACCTCATTGCGAACAAACGGGCAGCCGGTAGACCTCAGGACTTGGTCGATGTCGATCGACTGACAAAGTTGACCAATGAGTGACTTTGCGGGCTGAACTCGGACTCTGCCAGCGCAGAGAAACCCGGACGCCGTTATCATGGCGGTGCCGGGAGTCCATCCGGGGCGGGAAGACCGCCGTGAACTTTCGTGAACACAGGAGACGAACGTGATCACCCTCACCGATTCAGCAGCCGTCAAGGTCAAGGAACTGCTCGTGGCCGAAGGCGCCACCGACATGGCTCTGCGTGTCGCCGTGCGTCCAGGTGGATGCAGCGGCTTCTCGTACGAGATGTTCTTCGACAGTGACATCTCCGCCGAGGATCAGCAGGCCACCTATGGCGAATCCGTCAAGGTCGTCGTCGATCCGGCATCGGCTCAGCTGCTCGAGGGCGCAACGCTCGACTACAAGGACGGTCTCAACCAGGCCGGGTTCAACATCACCAACCCGAACGCGACACGCTCGTGCGGGTGCGGTCAGTCGTTCAGCTGACAGCATCGCTGAACAACATCCGGGTGATCACGGTCGATGTGATCACCTGATATCCAGACCGCAACGGCCCGGAGCACTGTTCACGAACTGAGTGCCTTTCGGACTTCGCTCGGATGCCACACGCCTTCGAAACGGTGCGTGATCAATCCCGTCGAATCCGTGAGCCAGAGCACCGGCTCGAACGTCAACGTCAATTCCTGAACGGCGGGCGCAACCTTGGTCGCGGCCTCGTCGGCGTAGACATCGACGTGGACGAAGATGACGTCGGGGAACTGGCTCTGCAGGTCGATGAGATTGTCGAGAATTGGTGCACACACAGCCGTTGCACAGTGAGCCGGGGTTCCCACCAAGAACGCAACCCGCTTTCCAGTCGCATGTGCATCCAATAGTGCCTGGCTGAGCGTGACGGCGTGGAAGGGGCACGGCTCCGGCACACGAGTGCAGATCACGTCGACGCCGCGCGCATCGTCCACTGTCGGTGTCTCGATCGACGGCAGAACTTGGCCGACACGTGGAACGGTCATGAACTCGGGATTGCGAATTTGCAGCGAAGCGCCATCTTCGGGCCCGCTGTCGACGACGAGTGCGTAGACGTCTTGTGCGTCGATGGTCGCCGTGAAGACCCAGAACGCGGGCGATTCCTCATCGAGCGACAGTCGCTCAGCAGAGAGGTTGTCGGCGACGACAGCATTGTCGAGATAGCGGATGATGCGACCCGTCAGCACGTCTGGTCCATCGGGCAGCATGCCGGACTGATCGGCGATCGAGATCGGCAGACGAACGAATCCGGGTGTGAGCTGATCGGGTACCCAACGCTGAACGAGATTGGTGCCGGGTGCGAGCGTCGCAGAGGTCTGTCCACCTGTCGCGCCCGAACCTGACGTCGACGATCCGCCACATGCGGCCAGCAGTGGTCCGAGAGCGAGTGTCGACACACCGAGGGCTCCGGTGCGCAGCAGGTCACGACGAGTGAAGCGGGCGGTTGCTTCGGCGGTCACGGAGCTGTCGGAGATCTCGTCGATGTCTGATTCGCGTGTCACGGGATCACGGTAACCGGACGGATCTGTCGCACACATCGCACCACCCGGCACAATGGTCACATTGCGATCCCGACAGTGACTTTCACCGTGAACGGAGTCGATGTCGAGGTGCCAGCCGAGGGAACTCTCTTGACCGCATTACGCGAGCGACTCCCAGAAGGTGTTCGACCGATTGTCTCCGTGAAGGACGGGTGCGCTCCGCAGGGTCAATGCGGCTGCTGCACGATCTGGGTCGATGGAGAAGCTCGAGTGTCGTGCGTGACGCCGGTGGCTCGAGTGGCTGGGCGATCGGTGACAACTCTCGAAGGTGTGGACGAATCCGTGCGAGCCGAGTGGTCGAGCGCACTGTGTGCAACCGGAGGCAGCCAGTGTGGGTTCTGTACACCGGGCATCATCATGCGTCTCGAGAACTTGCGCAGGGACTCCGCGATCAGCGACTCGGCACACGTCGATCGAGATGCCGTCAACAAGTCGCTCCTTGCACACATGTGCCGGTGCACGGGCTGGCAGACGATCCACGAAGCCGTCGAGATCGTGACCGGGTCGTGTGAACAGGGTCCCGGATCTGCCGAACACCTGAATGCCGCAACACGGGAGATCCCATCTCGGGACCTGTCCGCCGCGAGTCGCCGTGCCGACATGGAAGGCCACAGTCATCAGACCGTGCACCCGCGTGTCTCTCTCGGCGACGGCGGCTTCGCCGAAGACATCGCGCCGAAGAACGCTCTCGTTGCGGTGCCGAATGCTGCCGGCGACTGGATTCTCGGTTCCGATGTTGCGAGCGCTCGTCGAGCCGCTGGATCCGTGCAGGGTCGCAAGTCGACGGTTCCGGTGTCGTGGCCAGTCGAAATCGACACGAACCATCCCGGGGCGAGTGATTTCGTCCGCACACTCGTCACCACGTGGGTCGAACCGGCATACCTCGAACCTGACGCCGTGTGGTGTTCACCGGGTGGCGAACCCGTTGGACCTCTCGTGAACGGCGGTGCATTCGGCGGGAAGAGTGATCCTCGCTTCGTCGAGGACCTTCACTCTGTGGCGAGACGATTGGCAGATGAACAAGGTCGAGCCGTGCGCGTGGTGTTGTCGCGTGAAGACGTCGTGCGACGCGGGCCGAAGCGACCGCCGATGGCTCTCGGTGTCCGCGCTGACGGATCCGGTGTGGTCTGGGCTGTGAAGACACCAGGGTTGCACGATGTGATCGCGCAGATCGCTCCCGATTGGGAGTTGATCGAAGTCGATGTGCCCGGGCTGGCGACATCGATGAGTCTGCGAGCCGCCGGTTGGGCCGAGATCGCAATCGCACGAAGCTCGGTCCGTGATCAGGTCGTCATCCCCGGGAGTGAGTCCGCGGGTCGCGGTCTCGACGATGTGCGTCTCGGCGACCATGTCGTCGCCCCCAATGGCGCAGAGGCTTGGGCCCGAGTGGAGACGAGTTCCGAGACCGGATCATCACATGACTCACGTGAACGCATCATCGTGCGGGTGAGTTGTGGCGATCCACTCGACGAGACGGTTCTTCGTTCCTATTGCATCGGAGCAGCGCACATGGCTCTCGGGTGGGTGCGCAGTGAAGGCATTGCCGTCACAGCGAATGCCGATGGCACATCGACTCCCGTCGACCTGACGATTCGATCGTTCGGAGTGCTGCGTGCTGTCGATACACCGGACATCGTCGTCGAGATCGATACGTCGGCGCGAGATCGCACTGGACAGCACGATTTCGCGGCTGTGAATGGCAGCGACGCGGTGTTCGCTGCAGTCGCGGCAGCGGTCTGGCGCCATGACGGCTTTCCACTGGCGTGGCCGAGCAAGCGCTGAGAGCGAATTCGACTCGAGCGACGCACATTCTCGGCGCGTGACGTCTGCGACATTCGCTTCACACAGTGTTCATTTTTCCGTTATCGGTTGTTTTCGTGTGACTAGATTCTTTGCCATGAACGCTCCTACTCAACCCGTTGGTCCGTATTCACCCGTCGTTCGCGCCGGAGACTGGGTCATCGTCTCTGGTCAGCTCGGTCTCGAGAACGGGGCACTCGTGCCCGGCGGTGTCGCCGCTCAGACTGCTCAAGCTGTGAAGAACCTTCAGGCTCGCCTCAAGGAAATGGGCCTGACACTCAAGGACGTCGCAAAGACCTTGTGCTTCCTCACCGACATGGACACGTTCGCGACGTTCAATGCTGCGTACGTGCATGGTTTCGGCGATGCACGCCCCGCACGTTCGACGATCGGAGTTGCCGCTCTGCCGTTCGGCGGAGCAGTCGAGATCGAGGCCTGGGCGTACAAGCCTGTTGCGAAGCCCGCTGCGCCGGCAGCCAAGAAGCCGGCAAAGAAGGCAGCCCCCAAGAAGGCTGCGAAGAAGGTCGCTGCCAAGACGCCGGCAAAGAAAGTCGCGAAGAAGGCAGCCCCGAAGAAGG
>JBJTGN010000396.1:0-3426 GCA_046093905.1 Actinomycetota bacterium | reverse complement strand
ATGGTTGCGGAAATGACGAGGGTCGCCCGCACCTGGGTGATTACAACGCCGAATAAATGGTTTCCGATCGAATCGCACACCTCGGCGTTATTCCTTCATTGGTTTCCAGCCTGGCGCCGAAAACACGCGAAAGAATTCACTCGGTTGCTTTCGCGGCGCCAATTCCGGAAGCTTCTGCCCGTTGGGGCGGAGGTTCACGGGAGGCTGTGGAGTCCAACTTTTACCGCCTACTACGAGCGGTCGCGAATCGAATCAGGGCACGGGAACCCGGTAAGCTGACAGCAACAGAGGGGAAGGCCGTAACGGTGTTGAAAGCACTGAAGTCACGGTTGGCGGCTCTGCGCAACCGTGGGGATTATCCGTGGCTAGTAGACAGCCTTGCCGTAGCAGATGCACGGGCCCGATGGCTCAAGCAGCGATGGGATTTGCGGGCTTACGATCCCGCCGACTGGCAGAGTCTCCGTGATGAGCCGCAGCAGCTCGTTAATTGGGTCTTCGATGCGCATCGCGGCGCGCTCGCGCCGCTCCAGTCTCGCGCCGAGTTGACGGAGTTCGCCCAGTTGGCCAAGAGTCATTCGCCACGAACCGTTCTTGAAATCGGAACCGCCCGCGGCGGAACGTTTCTGGTTCTCTGCCGGATGGCCGCAGAGGACGCACGGATTATCAGCATCGACCTGCCGGCAGGCTTGGGAGGTGGCGGCTACCCCGAGTGGAAAATCCCTATCTTGCGGTCGTTCGGCAAATCTCGTCAGACCATCGATCTTTTGCGGGTCGACTCCCATTTGGACGAGACGCTCGTGAAGGTCAAGTCCATCCTTGGCGATGAGCAACTTGACTTGCTCTTCATCGACGCCGACCATTCCTACGTCGGAGCTTTGAGCGACTTCGAAAGATACTCGACCCTGGTGCGGCCGGGTGGCCTGATCTGTATGCACGATGTCGTTCCCAACCCCCACAGCGACGTTATCGAGGTGGACAGGGTATGGGATGAGGTGTCTCAGGGCAGGAACGCGATAACCATCCGGGATCCCGCTAACGTCCCAGGCTATGGAATCGGCGTATTGAAAGTCTAGGGGCGATGAATGTTCAAGTCGCCCTCATTGATCCCCTTGGGCAGTACGGCGGAAACCACTACTACACCGATCAACTGGCGCGGGGACTAAGCCGCTCTGGCGCAGAGGTGACGGTCTACGCGCACGATGGTGATGTGGATCTCTCTCCAGACCGGCCGTACGAGTATCTTGAGCCGTTTCATGGCATTTACGGTGACGAGCCTGCAGCGTTTCGTGCGGCTCGGTTTCTGACTTGCCTGGCGGCGACCTTCGCTGGGATCAAACGCAGAGGTACGAAAATCGTGCACGTGCAGATGTGGACGCACGACGCGCGGGAGATTCTCCAAATATGCCTCGCGCGGGCTATGGGAAAGAAAGTTGTCGTCAGCGCCCACGAGGTGAACGGGTGGAGTTCGCGGAGGTCGTCAGTCGTCAAAACTCGAGAGGGTGCTGATGACGCAGTGGGGGGAACCGGTACTCGCCGGTTCAAATGGGTTCTGGCGCACGCCGATGCAGTCGTCGTTCACAACCGCCACAGCCTGGATGTTTTAAGGGCCAGATATCAGTTCGACATTCCGATCGAAGTCATCCCGCTACCCCATGTCAGCCACACTTCTGCAACTTTGCCCGATCGGACTTCGGCACGAAAGCAGTTGAATCTGCCGGAGGACAAAACCATCTTCCTGTTTTTCGGTAATTGTCGGCATGAAAAGGGCTTGGAAATCGCTCTACACGCATTGTCCGAATTCAGGGAGCATGATGATGTGTTGCTCGTAATCGCCGGGAAAATGAAGCCGCGCGAAGAAGCGTATTTCCGGGAAATCGCGGATACGCTTGGCCTAGGCCGCAGTCTCCGGATGGACATCGGGCTGATTTCCGATGATAGTGCGATCGAGTATTTCCGGGCCGCTAACGCCGTCATCGTCCCATACCGGCAGGTTTCCGAGAGTGGCGTGGCAATTACCGCATCCACCCTCGGCCGAGCGATGCTGGCAAGTGACCTCCCTCCCCTGTGTGAGGCGACGGAAGACGGGCGCTTGGGACTTCTCTTCAGAAACGGGGATGCCCACGAATTGGCGTCCGCAATGAGGCGAGCGCTGTCAATGAAAGACGAGCTCGACGTCATGGGAACCGAGGCTCGCGCGAAGGTGCTTCGCGAGCGCGATCCTGACGCAATCGGATCGAAAATGGTCAGGCTGTACCGGAGGACTCTCCGAGTCGGGGATGGCTAGCAGCGTCGACGCAGGGAAGCAAGGCGCGCAAAGCAGACTCGTAATCCCTGCACACGGTTGACCACGAGTATCTCTGCTGCGCCCGAGATATATTTTCACGGGAAAATGCATCGAGTTGAGAGCCACCGCTCATCATGCCGATGATTGCGTCAGCGATTTCCTCGGCTGTGGCGCTGGTGAAACGCCCCGTAGGTCCCAGGACCTCGCGGTTGTAAGGCGTATCACGTGCGAGGACAGGCGCCCCTGCCGCCATGGCCTGCACTAACGCGGGATTCGTGCCTCCCACGCTGTGCCCATGGAAATAGACGCCGGCGTGTTGCCACAGAGCCAACAGGAGGGCATCGTCACTGACGTGTCCGAGCCAGGAAACTGAGGGATAGCTGTCCGACAGCCTTTTTGCGGCTTCGTCCAATTCTCCCCCGTAACCCGAACAACCGACTACGACGACGGGATACTTCGTCGCGATGCGGGGCACCGCATCAAAGAACTCTGGTATCGAGTTCTCCGGCCCGCACCGCGCCACAACAAGGACATAACCGCGGTGACTGAGTCCCTCCGGGACCGGAAGAGCCGGGGGAATGTCTCCCCCGTAGGGAATGAATAAACCCCCCACGTCGAAGTTCCACTTCCAGTAGTCGGCTATTGCTTTCGCATCGAAAACGAGCCCACTCGCCCAACGCGCCGTCAGCCTCGCCCCGTTTCGGAACACCGACTGGGCAAGTCGGCTCCATTTGGCCCGTTCCCATTCAATCCCGTCGACATTCACGAGCGTTGGAATACCGCGGGCCTTGAGGAGGGGTAGGAAATAGCCGTTCGCTACGTTGAAAACGAGAGCTACATCGGGTCGGCGTGCTCCAGCGTCGATGGCTGCAGTCAGGCCATAAGAAAGGGTGCTCAGCTTTACAGTCTCTACGACCCAAGTCGTCCGTGAGCGGACCCGGATATCCCTTCCGGGGTCTCCCGTTCTGGTGGCCCCTGGACGGCCGTAAACCGTGACTTCCCATCCCGCATCGACCAGGTACGGCGCGAGGCGTCGCACGGCGGTCTCGAAGCCGCCGTAGTAACTGGGATAGCCGCGTGTTCCAATCACGGCGACCGTCGGCACTGAATATCTCCAATCCGCATCCCACGACCGGTGGTGT
>JBJTGN010000395.1:0-1937 GCA_046093905.1 Actinomycetota bacterium | reverse complement strand
ACTCAGGGCAATCGCCAGGGCAACGACATCGGATCCCAATACCGCAGTGCGATCTACGCGAGTTCACCCGAACAACTCGCTGCCGCGATGGCCTCGCGGGATCTCTTTCAGGATCGCCTGACGGCAGCTGGTTACGGCACGATCACCACCGAGATTGCAGAACTCGGACCGTGGTACTACGCCGAGCCGTACCACCAGCAGTACTTGGCGAAGAATCCCAATGGCTACTGCGGTATCGGCGGCACCGGTGTGTCCTGTCCGGTCGGCACATCTGCCTGAGTTGCCTCGAGCGATCTCAGCGTTGGTTGGCGACCAGCCATTCGTCGAGGGCTGCTTCGAGTTCGTCGAGTGAACGAACGAGACGATTCATCGAACACTGCATCATCAAGTTGACGACTTCGTTCGAGTTCGGGAACCGGGCGCGCCAATCGGTGAACAGCCCGATGATGTACTTGTCCTTCGCAAAGGCGTAGCCCATTTCCCACGCTGTGCCGTCATCGGTCATGATTCCGTTCAGATTGGCAACGACCACCTGGCAGCGATCGATGCCGCCTTTGTCGTTGTCGAAGATCAGTTGAACGTTCTCGGAGGTCTTGGGAGGATTGTCGCGGTGGGGGAGGAAGGTGTCAAAGCCCTTGTCTTGAACGAGGCGATCGATCTTCTCGATGAACCAACGCTCTCCCTCGTCGAACAAGGGGCCGGCAACATAGACGTACGGACGTGTGGACGAACTCATGGTGTCTCCTGACTCTGTTCGAATACTGCCCAGCCGCGTTCGCGGATATCGGTCCCGTCTGCATCGAGAGGACGCCCTTCATGATGGAGGACGCCGGGAGTGGCTGACAAACGGGCGATGAGATTCTGCATGGGAGTGTCGCCAACGGTCGTGACCGCGTGCCGATACGCGAAGTGTTCATCTTTGGCGATGTCGGCCATGTCGTACACAGGTCCGATTGCAGCTTCGGCCTTCTCGAACACAGCGATGACCTCGGCTCGAGTTCGAACTGCACACCACTCGCGCATCCGCGCCTCGAGCTCGTTTCGATGCCGCACGCGTCCCTCGAAACTCGAGAATCGATCGTCATCCACGCCGAGGATGTGCATCACACGTCGTGCCACGGTGTCCGAGGATGCGGAGATTCCGACCCATTCGCCATCGGAGCAGCAATACGTTCCCCGCGGAACGGTGTAGGGCAGACCGGAACCGAGGCGAGGTTGAAGTTCGCCGGTCAGGGCGTACAGAGAGATGACGGGACCCATCATGTGGAAGATGGTCTCGAGAAGATTCACGTCGACGACTTGGCCTGTCCCCGAATGGAGCGCGACCATCGTGGCGAACGCAGCGGTGATGCCGGTGAGTTCGTCGGTGAGCGCAATGGCCGGAAGCAAAGGAGGACCATCAGGCTCGCCGTTGACAGCAGCAAACCCCGACATCGACTCGGCGATGGACGCGAAGCCGGGACGCTGGGAATACGGCCCATCCTGGCCGAAACCGCTCACGCGGGTAATGACGAGTTTCGGATTCGCAGCGTGGAGACGATCGGGACCGAGTCCCAGACGCTCGAGAGTTCCCGGGCGGAAATTCTCGACGAGGACGTCGGCCGTGGTCACGAGATCCATGAAGATCGTACGATCCTCGCCGTTCTTCAGGTCGAGAGCGATCGTGCGCTTGTTGCGATTGACGAGCTTCCACCACAGACCGACACCATCACGAGGGTCTTTCCACGCCATGTTGCGCAGACTGTCACCGCCGTCGGGTCGCTCGACCTTGATGACATCGGCTCCGAAGTCGGCGAGATATCGCGCGCAGTTCGGTCCGGCCAGAACAGTCGAGATGTCGAGAACCCGAAGTCCGGACAGGGGAGTTGAGCGACGGGACTGACTCACGGTTGCCAGCCTGCCAGCAACTCACCAGCCTTCACTATGTGTTCTGTGTG
>JBJTGN010000394.1:0-1600 GCA_046093905.1 Actinomycetota bacterium | reverse complement strand
CAATGGCGCCATCTTGAAGTTCACTCGGAGTGTTGAGACCCACCGCGAATCTCTGGCTCAGAACCGCCATCCCCTCACATCTGCCGCCTTCGATCGATTCGTTCATCGACTCGATCCACTGAACGGCTGCAGGTACAGGTGTGCACATATCACCCTGCAATTCGGAACAGACAGCCTCGACGCCGAACAGTTCCGCGACCGTATTGAGCGTCACGGCATCTTCGTCAACCGGACCACCCCAGTTCTCGAAGGAGAATCCGTCAGTGACAGGACGCAGCCCCGAGTCGGCGCAGATCAATCCGTCGGTCGGGAGATCCTCGGACGGAGTCGTGCACTCGCTGTCCCAAGCGAACGTGTCGTCGACCGTTGCGCCTTCTTCACTCGAGTCGATGGATCCATCGATGGATCCATCTGTTGCGGTGTCGGTACTGCATCCGACCAGGGCCCGAACGAGGACCGATGAGGCAACGAAGCGAAGGTTTTTTCTCATGCGAGACTCTCCCATGACTTGGGGTGCCTCGCAAGTACTCCATCCCCATCGATTCTCAGCACGAGTTGGTTGACAAACGTTCTCATCCACTACTCCGTCCCATGACATCTCACCGGAGGCTGACTGCTCACCCGAGACGCGGCGGCCCAAAAAATCGCAATTGGGGCCGATTCGACCCGACAGAGGATGACATCTACGAGATCATGTCTCTCGTCGACTCCACTCCGCGCCGAATCGGCGACCTGCCGCCCGTCGGACCTCTTGCATTCGGCACGTGGAGGTTCACGAACTCGAACCTGCCGCACCGAAGAAACCTCGTTGCAAGCGCTCTCGACCACGGTCTCAACCTCTTCGACACCGCCGATGTCTACGGCCTCGACTGGAACGGCGCCGGCTTCGGTTCGGTCGAAACCGCTCTCGGAGAAGTCCTTCAGCAAGACCCCAGTCTTCGGGACAGGATCGTCCTTGCCACCAAAGGTGGTATTCGGCCGCCGACCCCCTACGACTCGTCACCCGCATGAATTCGTCGAGCATGTGAGGATTCGCTCAGCCGGCTCGGCGTGGACCATATCGATCTCTACCAGATTCGCCGTCCCGACTTGTTCACTCATCCTGCCGACCTCGCCGGAATCCTGTCGGAGCTTCACAGTGAAGGAAAGATCGGCCACGTTGGGGTCACCAACTTCGACAGTCGTCAATTCGAGACTCTGGCAACTCATCTTCCCTTCCCGATCGTCAGGAAAGCGACGGGCGTCCACTCCCGTGAAGTCCGAACGGGAACCGATCGAAGTCGCGTGGTTCGGGGCGCTGTGTGACGATGACTACGAGTATCTCGGTGTCGCCGACACTGAACGGCAGAGTTCTTGGGGTCACTGTTCCGAAATCGTCGAGACCGCCGATGAGCTCGGCTTCGACAACGTCCTTCTTCCCTCGGGATACGAACTCGGGATCGATCCTGCGGCTATCGCAGCGGCGATTGCCACTCGGACGCGTCGAATCAACTTGCTGGTCGCAGTCCGCATGGGAGAGTTGTGGTTGCCTCCATTGGCTCGGCAGCTGGCAACCATCGACCACTTCTCCAACGGACGCTTGACCGTCAACATCATCTCC
>JBJTGN010000393.1:0-5000 GCA_046093905.1 Actinomycetota bacterium | reverse complement strand
CCATGAACGGAACCTATGTGAACCAGCGGCGAGTCGACTCGGTAGTACTTGCACAAGGAGATGAGATTCTCATCGGACGCTTTCGACTCATCTTCCTGGAGCCGGCGGGCGATCAGTGACTCGCTCTGCCGCCGAACGTCCGTATCTCTCGATCGGGGAAGTGCTCGGCTTGTTGCTCGAGGAATTCCCGGATGTGACGATATCGAAGATTCGTTTTCTCGAGAGTCAGGGATTGATCGAACCCGAGAGGACTGCTTCGGGATATCGAAAGTTCTACGACGAAGATGTCGAACTGTTGCGATACATCCTGCGCGAGCAGAAGGAGCATTTCCTTCCCTTGCGCGTGATCAAGGATCGGTTGGAGACACCACCGGAAGGTCTGGACAGACCGCCGCCGAGGGGAATCAAAAACGTGACGACGGCGATGCCGCGTCCTGATCCGTCAACTGCGATGTCGCGTCCAGATTCGATTTCGGTCGTGGATCGGACGAAGACTCTGACGCATCCGGCCGCTCAACGAGTGCTGCGAGCCGTCGAGGATCGAACGACGACAATCGAGCGGCGTCCTGCGCCGCCAGACCCGTCAGGGTCATTCGACCGAACTGCGTCGTACAGTCGTCGTGAGATCGTTGCGATGTTGGAATGTGATCCGGAGATGGTTCGCGAACTGGAACGATTCGGCATGATCGAGGCGAGAGTGGTCGGTGAGGAATCGATTTTCGATGAGCAGGATCTGATCATTTGCGAAATCGCCCGTGACTTCATCGAGGCTGGGGTCGACATTCGCCACCTTCGAGCATGGAAGACCGGCGCTGATCGTGAGGCCGGTCTCTTCGAACAGAGGGTTCTGCCGATTCTGCGCAAGCGAACTCCCGAAGCCCGTCAGGAAGCGAGTGAGCTTCTCGACGAACTCTCCGACCTTGGATCGCGGCTGCGGACAGCCTTGCTCGCGCGTGCATTGGACTCTCTGCGTGACGGTCGCTGATCTGACAGTCTGAAGTACGATCGAGACATGATCTCGATGGAACTTCTCGGAGTGCGCATGGAGTTGATGGGGAACGTCCCTGTGCTCCTGTTGCGGGAGCGAGAAGGCCTTCGCCGAGTCCTTCCGATCTATGTCGGTGTGCCCGAGGCGACAAGTATTCAGTGGGCAGCAGAGGGACGTGAGGCGCCGCGCCCGCTGACCCATGATCTGATCGTTCACCTTCTCGGGGCCTTGGGCGCTGTGTTGGAGAAGGTCTTGATCACCGACGTCCAAGAGGGCACCTTCTTCGCTGAACTTCACCTGCAGTCTCGGACCGGCCCAGTCGTTGTCTCCAGTCGGCCATCGGACGCCATCGCGATCGCAGTTCGAGCGGGAGCGATGATCTACTGCACGGGAGATGTCCTCGACGAGGCCGGTCGGATCGCGGAGATCGAGGAAGAGACATCGGAGAGTTCGGGGGCCGATGAAGCAACGGAAACCGAATTGCTCGGTGAGTTCAGGGACTTCATCGAAAACATCCGCCCCGAGGACTTCGGGACCTGAAGCCGAACTCGTACGCCTGTTCGAGACGTTGAAGTCCGAGCCGGAGAGCCGTACCCTCACCGGAGACGACAGCGATGTGATTCGTTGCCACCGTTGGAAGATGTGAGGACGTCGTCCGAATCGAGGACGGTCCAGTCAGACAAGATCAGTTCGAGGATGTACCCGACTGCTTCAGGGGGAAGATGATGAATCGATTCGCGACGAACGAACAGGGATACTCCGGTTCACAGGCAGCAGCAATTGTCGGCATCACCTATCGTCAACTCGATTACTGGGCGAGGACGGATCTTGTCCGACCTGCGATCAACGAAGCGCAGGGGAGTGGATCACGGCGGCATTACAGCTACCGGAACCTCCTCGAGCTGCGTATGGTCAAGAGTCTCTTGGATGCAGGGATCAAGTTGGAGGCAATTCGCGAAGTCTTCGACTTCCTGCGTTCGAATTCGGTCGAAGCCATCACATCTGCTCATCTCGTGATCAGCGGTTCCTCAGTCATCCTGTGCAAGGGCGAGGAACTCGTCGACGTCGTTCGAAAAGGGCAGGGTGTCCTCAACTTGTTGCCTCTTGCCCAGGTGAAAGAACAAGTGGACGGTCGCATCGTCGACCTGTCGATGGGACAGAACCGCCCGAATCTTCAGGACGGCACAATTCCGCTTCAGCCATCGCGCCGAGTTGGGTGAGTGAGAGTAGACGTTCGTGAAGCGTCTGAGAGCTTCTCGGATCAGTCCGGACCGGACTTGATCCCGAACAGACCTCCAGCGGTTTCGGCGAACTGAGCGAGAGGTCCGAGACGCGAAGCGAGATCGCCCAGAGTGCTCACGGCTTTGGCGACATCAGACGGCAAGGAGCCGATTTGGCCGATGACCGCGTCGACCTTCTTCATCGTTCCTTTGGCTTGATTGAGGGAAACCTCCAGCAAGGGAACGACCTGGCGAACAGGACCCTCGATGTCGTCGAGGAGCGAATTCACACGGTGCGCCATGCGATTCATCTCGAGCATCGTGTCGTTGAACGTCGACACCGACTGAATCATCTCCGATGACATGGAGATGACAGTTTCGAGAATCTTTCCTGCGGTCGCCAGGGGATTGACTCCGCCGAGCAGGGAGAGCAGATCGACGAGGGGTGATCCAGACGTGGACTTCACCGAATCGGACGACTCCGAAGCATCGTCATGGAAATCTGATGAGCTCACGTCATGTGTCATGTCGCCACGCTAGCGATCTCCCCGACGTTCGTCGCCCCAGAGAGGCCTGGAAACTGGTGCGATCAGATGTATGAGGTGAAGTGCGAGATGGCTAAGTTGAACACATGTCTCCAGGCCATGTCGAACACCTGTCGCTGGGAGCGACGTCCCATCGTCCGTCGGAGAACGCTCTCGAGACGGCCCGACGTATCGCTGCGCCTGTGGGTGCGGCCGGGGGAGCCTTCATGTTGCATCCTGAGGTTCTGCAACCGGGAAAGGATGCTGGCTATCCCGGGGGTTTTTCGTACTACGTCGTCGGTCGCGGTGGAGTTCTCGGCGATGTCGAGGCCAATGTCGTGGTATCTGCGTTCGGCTTCTTCGCCCCAGCTCTTGTTCAATCCTTGTGGAACAGCGGAGTCGTCGTCGAGGGTCCTCGAGCTGGCGCAGACCGGTACGCGACATCGTGTGCCGCCTGGGGGAGGGCTCGCTTGAACGACTTCGGCGGAGTCGAAGAACTGGATTCTCTGCTCGTCAGGGTCATCGATTCAGCTGATCCGACCGGCCTCAGCCTCTTCGCTGGGTGGCAAGTTCAAACCAGAGCATCAGATGTGCCGGGTCGCTGCTACCAGTTGATCCATGTGCTGCGCGAGTTACGCGGCAGTTGTCACATCGTTGCTGTCGTCGCACACGGCATGTCTCCGTTGTCAGCAATCATTGCGAATCCGGGCTCTGCAGGGGTCGCAGAAGCCGAGCGTTTCGGCTGGAAGGGTCCCTTTCCTGACAAGGAATCGCTGGTGTCCACCTTCGCTTCCGCTGAGGCTCTGACCGACCAACAGATGGCACGCCATCTGGATGTTCTGTCGCCGGTGGAACTCGAACGTTTCGCTCGACTTCTGGAAGAAGCCAAGGTGACCATTATCGGTTCATGACGCGATCGAATCACTCGATCGTTGCGTACGAACCCGATGCGCCACTGTCCCCGGTGGAGAGGACTTCTTCGACACTTGTTCTCAGGTCGCCGATGAAGGCAGAAATCGTCGATTCGTGACCTGCGTGAACGGTGCAGTGAATGGAAGCTGGTGGACCTTGGCGGTCGACGTACCAACCGCGTCTGCGCAAGCGATCGGCAACGGCGAAGATGTCCAATCCGTTGCGACCGCCGAATGAGAGAAGAGTCGAGTCGGGTCGAGCTCTCAACTCCAGTTCGGGAACGAGGTCGATGGCATCGGCGAGCTGCAGACAGGTGCTGCGAGCTCGATCGGTCAGGCTCTGATATCCGTCATCACCGAGGTACGACATCACGGCCCAAGCAGCCGCCATGGGACCGCCACTCTTCGTTCCAAGAATCCCTGACGATCCGTACAGACCACCGAGCCAGTTGTCGGTCACGAAGGTTTGATACGCGCGTAACGCTTTCGAGCGATGGATCAGAACTGAAGCTCCCTTCGAGGTGTACCCGTATTTGTGGAGATCAACGGAAATACTCGTGACACCCTCGACTCGAAAGTCCCACGGCTGAATTGGTTCACCGGATCGCTCGAGGAAGGAGAGGGTCACTCCTCCCATACACGCATCCACGTGAACGTTCACTCCTCGAGCGTGGCCAAGAGCAGCGATGGCGGCAACGGGGTCGATCACTCCTTGGGGATACTGGGGTGCCGATGCAACGATCAAGACGGTGTCGTCGTCGACGCAATCAGCCATGGCTTCGACATCAGCACGCCAATCCGGGCCGACAGGAACACGACGACTCGTGACATCGAAGTACGAACATGCCTTTTCGAAGGCCGCATGGGCAGACGTTGGCAGAACAACGTTGGGGGAGGTGATTCCCTTTTCGCGTCGAGCGCGTTGCCGAGCGGCCTCGACTGCCAGAAGGATGCTCTCCGTCCCTCCGCTCGTCATGAATCCAGCGGCCTCCGAGTCACCGTGAACCCATCTGCTCACGGTCGAGACCACATCGGCTTGGATCTGTCTCAAGCTCGGGAATGCTTCAGTGCTCAGCCCGTTGGACGAGGAATACATCGCGTACGCGCGTTCGGCGAGGTCGAGCACATCGTCACCTGCGAAGTAGGCGAGAGAGAAGACTCGGCCGTTCTTCCAGTCGACATCGTCGATCTTGAGTCGAGTCAGATCTGCCAGAACGTCCTGAGCAGAGCGTCCAGGACGACGATCGGGGGGAATCACGTCTCGATCAAGTCGGGTCACGACCACACTGTAGGACACGGGGTGCTGGCCGTTTCTGGCGTAAGTGTCATAACGGTGATTATCGGCGACAATGCCGAG
>JBJTGN010000392.1:0-2181 GCA_046093905.1 Actinomycetota bacterium | reverse complement strand
AGTTCTTGAGGCTATTCACCTGGTGCTCTACGGCGCTTTGGCCCAGGTTTCGGGCCGGCGCAATGGCGGCTACGAAAACTACCTCCGCAGCCTGATTCATCGGGGATCATCCGAAAGCGAAGGCGCGGCTCTCGAACTGACCTTCCACGCCCACCAAGAAGGTGTCGAAAGAGAGTATTGGGTACGACGCAGTTGGCGCAGCACCGGCACGTCTATCCGGGAAATCCTCCTTGTATCCGTGGACGGCCGCCACGACGCGGCCCTTACCTCAACCTGGAACGAACACATCGAAGCGTTCCTGCCAAAGGGAATCGCCGGACTTTTCTTTTTCGATGGTGAACAGATCGAGGCCCTGGCTGATCTCGACCGTTCCCAGGAGGTGCTCTCCTCAGCGCTCGCATCGCTGCTTGGATTGGATCTCGTCGATCGGCTCTCAACCGACCTTGCCGTGCTGCGCCGAAGGCACCAGGACGCCCAGGTGCCTGCCCGCCTCCGCGCGGCAATCGATGAGCGGCAAAGCGCAGTCACCGCGGCTCGCCAGGCTGAGGAATCCACGTCTCAGGAGCTGGCCGGCCTCCGCGTAGAAGTTGAGCGCGCCGAGAAGGGTCTCTTTGAACTCAACGAGGCCTACCGTTCCGCCGGCGGCGAGCTCGTCGATCAACGCGTTTCTGCAGAGGAGACCGCCAAAAAGCTCCGCGCGGATGTGGTCTCTTCCGAAGATGAACTTCGCCAGGAGATGGCCGAAATCGCGCCACTCCTCCAAGTCAGGGGCATGCTTACCGAGCTCGTCCAGCAAGCAGACCGCGAAGCGACGGCGGCGAGAGACCGGATGATCACCGATGTCCTCGCACAACGCGATGACGAAATCGCCCAACGACTCGCGGCCGCAAAAATCCCGGCCGCCGCGCAGAAGGAACTTCAGCGCTTCCTTGCCCATGACCGCCAGACTAGGCTCGAGAACTCCCACTGCCCGGAAGTCATCGGAGCAACAACGGTTGATCCCGCAGCTGTCAGTCATCTCGCCACGTCAGCGTTGGACGGTGTGCAAAGGCGAATGCGGGACGTGATCGCGAAGCACAGTGCGACCCGTGCTGACCTTGAGCATGCGGAGCGTGTCCTCGTCGCAATACCCGATCCGGAGGCGCTTGCCGCGCTGGTGACTCAACGTCAGGAAGCGTCTTCGCAGTTGCTGCAGAAGCAAGCAGCGCTGACACATGCTGAAGAGAAGCTGGCACTGTTGCGACAGGACCGGGCGAAGGCAGAGGCTGCCTATGAGGCTGCTCTCGATGATGCCGCCAAAGCCAATGCTGATGCCGATGATGCACGACGACTTGTCGAGCACGTGGACCGCGTCCGGTCAACGCTTCACGACCTTAGGCTTGCAGCAAGCCGACGCCATCTTGGCCGAATCTCCGAGTTCATACTCGATGCGTTAGGCCGGCTGCTCCGCAAGGAGAACCTCATCACGAATGTGGATGTTGACCCGGAGAGCCATGTCGTCGAACTAACCGGCCGAGACGGATTACCGCTATCCTCCGACGAACTGTCGGCCGGGGAACGCCAACTGTTGGCGGTTGCTCTTCTCTGGGGCTTAGCAAAGGCCGCCGGCCAACCGCTCCCAGTTGTCGTCGACACGCCCCTGGGCCGCCTGGATGGCTCACACCGTGAGCACCTGTTGGAGCGCTACTTCCCGCACGCTAGTCACCAGGTCATTCTGCTGTCGACGGACACTGAAATAGACAAAGACGCCTTTGATCGCATCCGTGGAAATGTTGGCCGATCGTACCGGCTCGTCTTCGACCAATCGGCCAACGCGACCTCTGTTCACAGCGGATACTTCTGGGAGTAACTATGACGATCGAACACATCCGGCTTTCGCAAACTGCGCGTGATCAACTCGTCACCTTGAAACGGCGAACGGGCATCGCACACTGGAACGTGTTGTGCAGGTGGGCCTTTTGCCGGTCACTTGCGGAGCCCGCAGTACCGCCGGCCGCAAAGCTGGTCCTGGACAGCAATGTGGAAATGAGCTGGCGCGTGTTCGCCGGCGACCAGGGCGATCTCTACTGGGCTCTGCTCAAGTTCCGCTGCCACAATGACGGCCTTGGGCTCGATGAGGAGACCCTCGCTACCCAGTTCCGTCTCCACTTGCATCGCGGCATCGGCTATCTGGTGGGAGAT
>JBJTGN010000391.1:0-2476 GCA_046093905.1 Actinomycetota bacterium | reverse complement strand
TTCCCAATACCGAGTGAGAACGTCGAGATCCGTCAGGCCACCCGGCAACTTGCGCGACACATACCGGCGGACGAGATCCGATGTCGCTGGACGAAAACGATCGAGCGCGTCATCATCCAATTGTCGAACCTCAGAGAGCTCCGCAGAGAGGACAACGGCCTGTGGCGCATCAACCGATGCCTTCTTCGACTTTCTTGCATGAGCCCGAATCGCCGATCGAAGTCGTGCCTCGGCGGTTGCTCCATTGACGGGATTCTTCGCTGTCGTGGTCATTGCTCTCTCCTTGTGGGTCGGTAGGTGGAAGATGGGCGCACTGTCGCGCCGAAGCTGGCGTGCACGGACAGAGTGTTCCGAACCAAGTAGTCGACTGCTGTACCACGGTGGTGCATGCGGCACCACCTCGAGTTCGCCACGAGTGACGGCGGCACGTAGTACCACGCATCGGGTCCAACCCAGTACTTGCCGGCACCGCGGACGCTCGGTCGATAGAGGGTTGGTGTCGTTATTCGAGGCACCGCAGCCTCGATCGTGTGTGTCGTGCGGATCAGTTGTCGCTCCATTCGCTGCTCGTTTCCGGTTTGCAGCAACTGGCATGAACAACGATCGAGCGCCCCACCCGGGCGGACCCGGACACTTCGTTACCTCTCGAGAGAGGTCACATGCCGCCTGTCGGCGGGGGGCACCTTGGGTTGTCCGTCCCAGGTTGCCGGATCCCTCTTACGAGGGATCTCTCTTCATGAACGCTGTGAGGGTAAGGCAATCAACCCTCGTTGTCAACGTCTTGCCCAGCTTTCTTCGATATCTCCTCGAACTGTCAACAGATGTACGTGATCGGCATCGATCTCGAGAATCGCATCACGACACGCAGCGTTGCCGATTCCGAGAGCCGTCTCTCGCCCGATGTTCCACGCAACGAGACTCGGCTCTGGCTCATCACTATCGGATGGATACCCCGTCGCAAGCACGAACCGACCACCAGCCGCGAGAATGTCCTTTGCGATCTGACGGTTGATATCTGCTGCGTCGTCTTCGGACAGAACAACGCCTTCGGGATACCACGCAGTGACCACGTGCACCGGCCCGGGAAATGGCCACTCCTCAATTGCATCGGGACCGTTCAAGAACACGGTCTTGCCGGGGAACACTTCGGCTTCCACACGTGTCGTGCGGTACTTGCCGAGACGCTGCAACAACGGATCTTCGAACTGCGTTCCCCCTAGAACAGCCGCCAACGTAGGAATCACGTTCTGGGCGATCGTCCATACACGTTCGGCAGCTGTACTCAATTCACTCGCAGTCATGTGTTCAGCGACGACATCGGCCTCAGCAATCACGACGTCATCTTCCAGAAACAGGCGGACGAACGTTGCGGTCGTGTTCAAGTCGTTGAGTTCTCGGAGAAGTTCCTCAGTCGGCTCGCATTCCTCGAGCAGCATGGCGAACACTCGAAAAACGGGGACGCCATTATCGAATACCAAGCGCCCGAAGATCTCCGAGCCACGGCGTGTGATCGGGTAGTCCCCATCTTTGTCCATGATTGCCGCCCGGTGGCCAAACTCTTCGGTGAGCACTCGCTCCACGTGGAGACGTGCGCTGTACATGCGAGTCTGCAACGGCATGAGCAGTGCAGACTTGTTCGCAGCCTCGAGTGAGAGTGGATGGTCGGTCGTTGTCGGAATCTTGACGGTCACCTCATCGGTGCCGTCGAAGATCTTGATGATCGACAACAGCAAGTGAGGATTCACCATCGTGTAGCGCTGGCCGTCGACATTCTCGGCCTCGAGCTGCAGGCGGGTCTCCCCCACCGTCTGCCAGTCGGCGACGACGCCCACACTCCCCTCGTCGATGAATACCCAGAACGGTGCGGGGAATTCCGAGATCTCATTGATGTTCGTGTCTTCTTGAACTTCACGCAATGTCATCGACATCTTCACGAGGTCGTGCAAATACTGCGCTCGCACAGCCGCCTGAGCTCCGACGACGTCGTCGGTCAGCATCCGACCATCGACATCGGGAAACGTTGAATGTTGAGTTGGCAGGCTGAACCTCACCCCTTGGCTCTCCATCACCAGCGTGTTGGCATCGACAGTCAGGGTGAGCTCACTGCTGCCATCCATTCCGAGATTCGATGCGCCGAACAGCAGCGGTGGAATCCCGATCGAATAGGTATTGGGATCAGCGCCACCGACGATCTGTGCCGCTCGCACAGAATCGGTTGCCGACCAGCGGCGCCTGGTGCCATCGCACTGCAGCCGCACTTGACCCATCGCCCGGGTCTCGCCGGGTTTGATAATGTGGACGATGTTCCACGCTTCCTCGAGTTCCTCATGAGGAATGGTGACGGTGATGCTCATTTTCCCCTTACCTGTCTGGTGTGGTGGATCCGACAGTGTGTCAAAGGGGTGGGTGATAGTTGGGGCGTCTTACGACTTTGAGTGACCGGGTTTCGAAGATGCTTCTCTAATCAGGGAAGTTG
>JBJTGN010000390.1:0-3122 GCA_046093905.1 Actinomycetota bacterium | reverse complement strand
GTTCCGACTTCTGCCAGGTCACGTCAAAGACGTCGGACTGGATGCTCGGCACGAAACGCACCCCGGCGACCTGGCCGGCAACGCCTGTGTCCACGTTCGCCCAGCCGACCCCTGCAAGCATCTCCGCGCGGTTGTAACGAGCATGGACACGGACAGGCAGTGCCTCGAGACTTCCGTCCAGAGGGAATGTGACGTGCTTGATGCGCTCCTCAGCCTCATCGAAGACCTGGAGCAACTCTTCGACTGCGGATGGCTCACCATGGAGCAACTCCAGGCCTTCGAACAGGCGGTCCCTTCCCTCAGTTAGCCATTCCCTCCTGCTAGACGACCAGAGTGTGTGATGAAGCATCGTGGCAAAGGTTTCGACTTCCGGGACCTCGAAGCTAGTGATTGCACCCGAGACCAATGCGCGGTAGGTCTCAATGCGCGGTAGGTCATCGATGTGCACAAGACTGCAGACGCGAGAGAGAAGGTGATCCTCAAGAGCGCTGGCGGTGCCTATGGGACGCCCTGCCTGACGCAACAATCCAGTCCACGAGCGCTTGCGGTCGCGATAGATGTCCGGGAGTTCCCTGCCGGAATTCTCAAGAAATCGGCGCAGGCTGCCATCTACGGGGCTATCGCTGGGCAAGAACTCACAGATATCCCGAACCAGCTCGCGTGCCCTGTTGGGAACTGTGGCGCGGATGTTCTCCAAGACGATTGAGGAGGCGATCTTGTCCAGCTGTATCGCACAGCCGGAAGGAAGGTAAGGAAAGCCGGCTTCGACCACCTGCTCGAGTTTGCGTCGTTGTGTGCCTGTCAAAGCCTGAAATCGGAGGTCGTACCGAAACTTCTTGTTCTGCATTCCGACGAAGTCGAGGACCGTCAGAACATCCTTGCCCGGGGAGTGTCGCAATCCTCGCCCGAGTTGCTGAAGGAAGACGGTCTGAGACTCCGTGGGACGAAGGAGCACCACCGTGTCGACTTCCGGAATGTCGACACCCTCATTGAAGAGGTCGACAGTGACTAGAGCCTGAACCTCTCCCGTTCGCAGCTTCCGAACCGCCTCTTGCCGTTCGGGTGAGCCCTCTTCGGACGTGAGTGCCTGAGCGTGAATGCCACGAGCTTCGAGGAACCGTGCAACATACCGGGCATGGGCAATGGAGACGGTGAACACCAGTGCGCGCATGACCCGTGGATCGGTGACCTTGTCCGTGATCTCGTTCACGACTCGATGCATGAAGGCATCGTCTCCGGTGAGGATGCCCTCGAGCTCTGCGACGTTGTACTTCCCGCCGCTCCAACTGACGTTGCGAAAGTCAAGTGCTTCATCACCAACACCGAAGTAGTGGAACGGGACGAGTAGATTTCTCTCGAGTGCTTCCCAGAGGCGAATCTCAGTGGCCGTGTGCCCACCAAACCAATGCAAGATATCGATTCCATCGGCGCGCTCAGGCGTCGCTGTGAGCCCAACGAGGAACTTGGGGTCGACCCGTTCGAGGAGCCGGGACCAGGTTCGCGCTCCTGCGTGGTGGAACTCGTCGATCACGATGTAGTCGTAGAAGTCTGCCTCGAGTGCATTGAGTCGAACCTCGTTGAGGGATTGAATCGAGGCAAAAACGAACTCGTTCGATCGCGGAGTGGCCCCGTCTACGAGGAGCTCGCCGAAGTTGGGATCCCTGAGCACGTGTCGAAAGGCGCGTCGGGCCTGGCGCAAAATCTCTGCTCGATGCGCCACGTACAGCAACCTTGGCCGGCGCCCCCCGATGCCTCCCAGTTCACCGCGTCGAACCAGGCGGCGGTAGTCGAAGGCCGCCAGGAGCGTCTTCCCGGTGCCAGTAGCGGCAACTACTAGATTGCGGCGCCGCCCAAAGACTTCACGTTCGCGATCAAGGTCTTCCAGCATCTTCTTCTGAAACGGCAACGGTTCGATGTCGTAGGGAAGGATCGCGTCGTCGCCCAGAGGTGCGTGCGCCGACCCGCCGCGCGCGATCCTCAGTGCGCTTGCCAGTCGAGCGGCGTCCGTTGGCCGAGTCCGGGGGTCGTAAGGTTCGAATCCGTTCCCTGGATTGTCCCAAAAGCTCGTGAAGACAGCTTGGAACTTGTGGAGAAGATGGGGCGTTTCTGTGGCGGACATGCGGACGTTCCACTCTTGGCCAGCGTTCATGGCAGCGTGTGACATGTTGGAGGAGCCGACGTAGGCGGTACTCAAGCCGCTGGCGCGTTGAAAGAGCCAGCCCTTCGCGTGCAGGCGGGTTCCCTGTGTATCAAAGTTGATGCGCACCTCAGCCCCCACCTCAACCAGCGCATCGATGGCTCGAAGTTGTGTGGCTCCCATGTAGGTCGTGGTGAGCACGCGGACCCGAGCCCCGCGCTCAATGGCCTCTCTGAGTGCCGGGAGGAGTAGGCGAACACCCGACCACATGATGAAGCTCACGATTATGGAGATGTTGTCGGCAGATGCCATCTCGCTTGCTAGCGAACGGGACATCGTTGGGCCCTGCCTGTTGTTCATGAGCAAGTCAGATGTGCTCAGCGGAATCTCAGGGCGAGGTGGCCGCCAAGGAGTCAGTCCACCCTGACTCGAGCTCACGAGTGTGAGCAGGGGCTTCGGCTCTGCGGTCACGAGGTCCCCAACAACATCCGCCGGATCACGACTTCCGAGCTCGTTGATTAGGTGATTGACCACCAGGATTCGCTCATTGTCACCAAGTTGCGCGAGGCGCTCCTCGAGGAGCTTCTGGAAGTAGGTCGAAAGGGTGCGAGGCGCCTCAGCCTGTCCCAGGCGGTCACGGTCAATGTGAAAGCCTGCGGCCTGAGCACGCTCAAGATCGACCTCGAGCGCTCCGCTAATGATGCTCTCGTACAGGCCCTCATTTAGGTGGCCCAGCGATTCTCCTGTCAACACTTGCCTCCCCCTAGCTGCCGTTGTCAGCTTAGGTGGTGAAGAGAGGGGTCGGGTGGAATCAGCTCAGAGTAGAACTGCCATGGGAACCGAAGCGATCATTCCCAGGGATGCGCATCAACTCGGTCCACTGCTCGCCGTCAGGCCAGTAGCCGACGAGGAGGTCGTGCGTTTCTTCGTCGTAAGCGGTTCCGACAAGAAGGCTGCCGTTCAGGAGAATGGCGACCTCGTGGGC
>JBJTGN010000389.1:0-4678 GCA_046093905.1 Actinomycetota bacterium | reverse complement strand
CCTGATGGTCGGGTTGTCCAGTTCCTGAGCGGACCAGCTCATTCGTGGGAGACGGGGGGTTCCGGTCGCATCATGTGAAGCGACAGCACATAGACGATGAGAGACGCCAACATCGGGCGATGAGCCCTTTCGAAGACGGCGGGCCAACCGAAGCCCGGTTGCACCCCTGTTCGAATCTGCTGAAGAACGACGAAGGTGTATCCAATTCCGACTGAGGTGATCGCCAGCCGACCGAGGAGAACTCGAGGACAGAGCAATATGGCGAGTGCAATCGGGATTCCCCACACAGGGGTCACCAGGATGGCTCCGAGTGCGAAGCCGATCACTGCAGCGGCAAGCCTCGTCGATTGCTGTCCTCCCAGGGGCCAGGAATCATCGACTGCAAGTGTGCGACGAAGATGGCGACGTTCTCGGAGAGAAAGAGCAGTAAGCGAGACGAGAGTCATCAGCGATACAGCCAAACCGATCCACATCCAGCGTTGAGGAGTCCATGACGCGGCGAAGTCTCCACCAGAGGCCTTCTCGAGAGGCCAGAGACTTCGCCCTGCGGCAGAGCGCATGGGCGGTCCCAGCGAATCTCCCTCCAGCGACCCTTGCCACCCTTCCGAGAAACCGAACGGCATCTCGACCCAGCACTTGCTGCCGCAATCGGGAATGACAGTTCGGAATTCGCTTCGAGCACCGTCTACGTCGAGGATCTCCGGGTTCGGACTCGGACGCTCTGTCGCCGCACTCATGAAGCGGACACGGTCGATGTCCCATCCGGTCTGTGAGCCAAGGGCCGTCCTGAACAGTGAATCGCGCTCGATGCGCGGAAGAGCGCCGCAGACCGTGACGTGCACGGGCTCACCTCGAAGAGCAGCAGCGACGGATCCTTGGATGCGAATCGGGATCGGGTTTCCATCGACAGACGCGAGATCAGTGCGGCAGCCGGAGTCGAACTGCGCTGGCAGCGATTCGTTCCTCCAAGAATTCGATCTCAACTCCGAGAGAGCGAAGGGTGCCGACATGATCCGACCGGAGATCTCGTCCACGACGTCTTCGGAATCGATTCCTACTACGGTCATCGAGATGGCATCGGCTTCGATCACCGGGAGTTCGAACCGATGAACGATCTTGCTTCCTGCATCAGGTATATCGAGGGTCATCGATTCGACTGAACGTCCGTTCTTGAAAAGGGTGAGGAGAACCCGACTGATCCGGCTCGAAGGGGCATCGTGTGATTGCTCGATCTCGATCCATTGGAGCGGCTCGTCGAGGGTGCGATAAAGCGTGCCGAATTGATCATTGTCGAGTCGAGACACAGCAGGACGCCAAGTGGTCAGGGAGTCGTTGTCGAAAGCCGCGGGACCCCACCAACGAACCCCTCCATGGAGTCTTTCGGTAGCGAATCCACTATCGATCCCAAGAGCTCGAGCGACTGTCTCATCGGCCGCCCTGTGACTGAGGCGTACTTCTGCCTCCAACTGACTCACTGACATCGGCACCGGCAGCCTACGAATCATCGATGTCTCGGGGTCGAGTCGAGTTCGATCGAATGCATCGCTTCGGAGTCGAGTCATCGAGTAGACGAGGGGAACGTTGTCGGTCGGCTGCAGACGGTCTGGAAGGCGAACAACTTCGGAACCGACAAGTGATGAGTCGAGAAGTTCTGCAAAGCCGACGCCGAGGGACGAGCCAAGAACAACGCGGGACGTTCGATCGATACGAAGAGCGACAGTTCTGCCCGCCACCTTGAGGTCGATGTGCTGCCCGGGAGAGGAATGAGATGTGTCGTCGAGTGTGTAACGAGTCCACTCGCCCGAGTCGATGCGTATCGATATCTGCTCGATCCACGTGTCCGCTCCATGGGATTCGGGTTGAACGATCTGCAAGGAGGAGAGAGGTTCATCTGATTTCAGAGTCAGGATGTGTCCCACAGCAGAACGGTCAGCACCGATTCGCCACGCTGTCTCAGGGTCCCCGTCGACCGACATTCGCGGACGAAATTCCGGGTGGTACTTCAACTCGGCACCGTAAGCAGTGGCAGTTGCTTCGACTGAAGATTGCTCGATGAAGGAGAAAGAATCTTCGACTGCACCAGGATAGACGGGCAAACGAGAATCGAAATCATCCCGAACAGAGAGAAAGCCCGACGCTGGCTCGGTTGCTCCCCAAACATCTTGACTCCCCCGCCAATGATGAGCGCGCTTGCGTTTCGAGTCAGAGATGATGAAACGCGAACTGCCTCGAATCGAAGAAGAGAGAGACTCGTCGTCCAGAGAAGCCTCGCTGATCAACAGTTCGTTCCCGGTCACGAGGGATCCGGCAGCAAGGTCCACGAGACCGGTCCCGTCTGCGGCAACGAGATCGAATCCTCGAAAGAATCGAGCCTGTGTTGGACTTTCGTTCACGGCGAAAAGAGTGATCTCTGGCAGCTCGACAGGTGGAAACGCAGCTGTCGACTCGGACCACTTCGGCGGTGATCCCAATCGAACTGGCGCAACATTCCGAGAGACCTCTCCGAACTCAGCGAGAAGCGAAAGTCCTGGGGGGACTGGATCGAAGATGTCGAAAGCTCGAGATGGATCGACAGTTCCGAAGCGTTCGTACTGATGCGAACTGACGAACATGACGGTGTCGGCCCCGAGGAGCTTCGCAATCGGTGCGATCGAACCCGGATCGGCGGTGCCATTTTGAAACGAGTCATCGAGTGCGTACAGAAGATCCATGAGTGGCGGAGACCCGAGTGGAAGCCAGTCCCGAGTCAGGAGTGGCTTGCGAGTGATTCCGGGAAGGATGGGATCGACTGGGTACCCCCAACGATAGGCAGCGGATTCGACGCCTGGCAGCAGAAGGACCGAACCGGTGTATCCGGAGTCGAAACGCTCGTCGAGAAATTCTGCGGCATCGATCCAGGCCTGAGGGAGATCTTCTGGTCGTGTGAGTGCGCGGTCGACAATGTCGCCGTTCAGAGCTGAGGGAAAGTTCCCCAAGATCAGAAGGAGAAGACTCGAATACACAATCCAGGTGCGAGTGGTGCCGATGTTCTTGCGACGACTGTTCCAGAGCCCGCCGATTCCGAGTGCCAGAGCCAGAACAACGAGGGGAACTGCTCGAGTCGATGATCGCAGCGCAAGGCTGAGCGTGCTGGTGGGATTGTCGGCAAGGAGCCGAAACAGCAAATTCGAACCCGTGAATGGATAAGCACCAATTGCTAACACGGCGCCGACGAGAAGCATTGTGGCGATCGGCTTTCGCCAGTGCTCAATTCGTCGAAGTCCGATCAGCGCCATGACAATGAGCGTGCCGCCGACTGCAATCAACACAGGTGACGCTTGATAGGGCCAAGATGACGTTGTGAGGGGAGCGACGGGACCACGATCGTAGAACAGCCAGTACCCCAGACCTCTCAGCACCTCGGGAGCGGACGATGTCGCCGAGGTCGAAACCAGTGCTTCGCTGTACGCAAGAACATCTGCCCCGTACCGACCCTGAACGAAGAGGCCAGCGAGCCACCACGTGCTGACAAGCACCGAGACAACTGCTAGACGCCAACTTGCCGCCAGCAAGTGTCGTAGAGGGATCACCCCTCCTCGATGGAGATGGATCATCCAGATCAATGGCGCTGGAGCGATCATTATCAGGGCGGTCGCGTTCAGACCTCCCGATGAAGCGATGAAAAACGAAAAGAGTGCGAGGTCTCTCATCCTGAGGTCCTTTGCATAACGAAGAGAGACCATGATCAGCCATGGCAGCAGACTCCAGGGAATGAGAAGAGCCGAGGTGCGAGAGATGTACGGGAGGACGTATGGTGAGAACTGGTACGAGATTCCGACGAGGAATGCTGCCGAGCACGACAATCCGATGTGTCGCCCAAGGCGATAGGAACCGACTCCGGCAATGCAGAACAACGCTGTGATCCACAGGCGATGGGCGAACCAGTCGGGAATGGACACGAGGTCGTTGATCGCGAAAAAGGGACCGCTCGGCCAGAGATACCCGACGTTCTGATGGGGAACCCAGCCCCCGAAATTCCGTCCGTCCCAACTCCAGATGGAATCCGATATCAGTCGCAGTGGATTTGTATACAGGTACAACTTGGTGTCCGCTGGAACCTGACCTGGGTACGAAGTCACACATGCAATGAAGGCGCCGAAGATGAGGACGAGCTGATGAATCCTCGGCTTCGACAGTCGATACCAAAACCTCAAGGGATGGCTCCGTAGACACCATAGACACCTGTCAGAGCGGTGAGTCCGGCGAAGCTCAGTCCGACAATGTATGGCCACCATTCCCGACGTCGCGGACTGTCGAGCCAAACCGCACAGGAGATCAAGAGTGGAAATGTTGTGAAGAGAAAACGAGGACGGGCTGTCACAGTTGCGGGTAGGAGCATCAGCGCAATGATGACGGTGCTGTATGCAGCCGCTGGGAAAGGCAGACGATGATGCCGCCAAGCCAAGTAGATGAGAAAGATCGTGGCGACGAACGAGGCGGCGGTGATCAGATCAGTCGGAGAAGTCAGGGGTTGCGTGAAGGCTTCAAGGGTTCGTCGGATTGCAGTGAAGCCAAAACTTGCACCTTCGTCCCAAGCTTCGGTTTGTACTCGAAACCAGACTCTTCGTTCGCCCGTATGAGCGTCGATGAGCAGCTGAAAAGCGATGAAGCCGGTTGGAGCGAGTGCGGGGGCAACGAG
>JBJTGN010000388.1:0-3220 GCA_046093905.1 Actinomycetota bacterium | reverse complement strand
GCCGTTCTACGAGGAGTCTCGGGAGATTGTCGAAATCCGTTGCGATAATTTCAACAATTCGAAGCAAATCAAAAACCTGAAAGTCGTTAACCGATGGAGCGCCATCGAGCCCCCGCTCGTCAGCTAACTGACGGTCGAGATCTTCGAAGAAGCGCGCCGTGGCCCGCACAACACGACGAGGACCCGTCACTGAGACGGAGATTCGCGGGCTGCGATGTGCTCCTCGAGTCGAGCCCGCACCCTTGCGAGGAACTCCGGCGGTACGTCTCCGAGATCACGAACGATTCTCGAGGCAAATATGGCGTCCTGTTCCGCCGGCGAGAGTCTTTCGAGTTCCGCTGCTGTCCAAACCTTTGGCGCCATGAACCTCAGGATAACTCGCTCCTCATGGGCGGATTGGACGACCTCGTCAATCTTTCGTGACACGTAGTCACAACACACAATTGGCTGGGAAGCAAGGAATCGAACCCTGAATAACAGAACCAGAATCTGCTGTGTTGCCAGTTACACCACTTCCCACTGGACGCTCCGAGTGTAATCGCCGAACGTCTCGCCTGCACCCTGCCGAACGGCGATGAAATGCGGGCGCGTTCCATCGGACCACGGCACGATGGGTAATCAGGGCGGGCGTCAGCCCGTGAGAAACTCCACCTGCTCGAACCCAATGATGCGACCGAGTGCCACACCCGCTGCCTCTTCGAGATGACGCACGAGCGCCTGACTCCCCCGCACCGGGCTGGTGCCCGTCGACGATGTCGTGGCTCGCAAGCCCAGCTCCTCGACCATCAACTTGATGCGCAACGAGTGGAACGGATCACTCACGAGGATCAAACGCCCGATGCCACGGCTGCGCGAAATCTCGACGACAGCTTTGATCGACTGCCACGACGATCGCCCGGTGTCCTCCGACAAGATCGCGGCATCAGGAATGCCCTTGTCCACCAGATAGCGACGTGACGACTCGGCTTCGGTGAACCGGTCCCCCGGCTGATTGCCTCCGGTCACGATCACCGTCGGCGCCACGCCGAACTCCCAGAGCGCAAGCGCGTGATCGAGACGGGCCTGCAACTGCGGGGACGGCCGCCCGTCGTATTGCGCAGCCCCCATCACGACGATGGCGTCGGCCGGAGTCACCGATTGATTGCGTCCCGTCGACCACACCTGAACGAGCGTCACCGCGTAATAGGTGACAGCGAGCAGCGAGACGACGGTGACGACACCGATGAACCGCCGCCAGCCACCACGGCGCCACCACACGGGGGCCCGCAGGAAACGCCGACGAGCGGTGGCGATCAGCGTGCCGCCGGGAGGCGTGTCACGCATCGGGTCGAAGGGTCGGTCGGTCATGGCGGCGCCGTCAGGACTGGGTTCTCGTGCGAGCGGCGTTCAACCTCTCGAGCGTGCGTTCCCGACCGAGGATCTCGAGGGCTTCGAACAGCGGCGGGCCAACGGTGCGGCCGGTGACGGCAACTCGCACAGGGGCCTGGGCTTTGCCGAGTTTCAGACCGTGCCGGGTGCCGATCTCTTCGAGCGTGGTCTTGAGGGTTTCGTGATCCCACGAGGTGAGAGTTGCATATGTGTCGATGCAGTCGGCGAGGACGGCATTGGCTTCCGCTGACGCGAACGTCTTCGTGAACGCCGCGTCGTCGATCGGGGCTGCGTCGAGGAACAAGAAGTCGACGAGAGCGACAATCTCGGGCAACACCACGAGGCGGGTCTGGGCAAGCGGAGCAATCGTGCGGAACACGTTTTCGTCGAACTGGCTCGGACTCCACGGAACGTTCGGACCGGTGAGGAAGGGACGGCACGCATCGATGAACTCATCGAGCGACATGGCCCGGATGTACTCGCCGTTGAACGCCGCGAGCTTCTTCAAGTCGAAGAACGCTGGCGAATGGCTGACATCTTCGAGACGGAACTCGTCTTGGATCTGCTGCCACGGCACGATCTCGTTGTCACCCCGAGGGGCCCAGCCGAGAGTCATCAAATAGTTGACCATCGCTTCCGCGAGATAGCCCTCGTCGCGGAACTGCTCGAGCGCCACCTTGTCACGGCGCTTCGACAACTTCTTGCGCTGCTCGTTGACGAGTACCGGCACATGCGCCCACGTCGGTGGAGTGTGGCCGAGCGCCTCCCACAGCATCTGCTGCTTCGGGGTGTTCGGCAGATGCTCCTCCGCACGCACGACATGGGAGACACGCATCGCCACATCGTCGACGACATTGGCGAGCAGGAACATCGGCGAGCCGTTGCCGCGCAACAACACGAAATCCTCGATGGTGTCGTTGCCGAACTCGACGCGGCCGCGTACGAGATCCTCGACGACGGTCTGACCGTCGGGCACCCGAAACCGCAGAACCCGACCCGGACCGGACTCGAGCCCGCGGTCTCGGGAGTAACCGTCGTAGCCGGGCTTTCCGTTCGCTTTGGCTCGCTCCTGGATCTGATCGGCGGTGAGATCGCAGTAGTAGGCACGGCCGTCCCGGAAGAGCTGTTCGGCCGCGGCGATGTGCGCGTCGGCGTACGAGCTCTGAAAGTACGGGCCTTCGAAGGTGGGGTCGTGCTGATGGATGCCGATCCAAGCGAGCGCGTCGATGATGCGTTGAGTCCACTCGGGCTGGTTGCGGGCCTCATCGGTGTCTTCGATGCGCAGGACGAACGTGCCTCCGGACTTCTTCGCGAGCGCCCAGTTGTAGAGCGCCGTGCGGGCGCCGCCGACGTGGAAGAAACCCGTCGGTGAGGGAGCGAATCGATACCGGGGTGCGTCGGACATGCGGACTCACGCTAGTCGTCGGGATCGCCGCATCTTCTTCGCTCGCACCCGGGTTGTCGAGGAATCGATGACGATTTCTTCTACCACTCATGAAAGGCGAACTCTGGCCTGGTGGCGCTCTTCTGATGTCGTGAGAGCTGTTGTCGTGAAAGAATGTCGTCATGGAACTGGTCCCCACCGTCGACATCTCGAACCCTTCGGCCACGTCGCTCGCCGCACTCGACGCGGCTTGTCGCGACCACGGGTTCTTCTTGTTGGCCGGGCATGGTCTCGACGACTTGATCGAGCGCGCCTGGGACGAGACGCGTCGCTTTTTCGCCGCTGATCGTTCGATCAAGACTGCGATCGTGCGCGACCAGGAGAACCCCATGGGCTACTTCGATCGCGAACTCACGAAGCGCAAACGTGATCACAAGGAAGTGTTCGACTTCGTCGATCCGTCACACC
>JBJTGN010000387.1:0-4058 GCA_046093905.1 Actinomycetota bacterium | reverse complement strand
GTCCAGCGTGGACGGTTCGCGACCTTCTCGCCCACATGGCCGGAGCACCCGAAGACATCCTCGCCGGGCGTCTCGAAGGAGTCGGAACGGATCCATGGACGCAGGCACAAGTCGATCGACATCGGGGCGAGTCGTTGGCTCAGCTGGCCGATGCATGGGAGGCCACGAGCACCGGGTTCGATCCAGTGCTGCCGATGATCCCATCTCCAATGAACTCGCAGTTGGTGTTCGATGCCGTGACGCATGAGCACGATCTGCGGCATGCCCTCAGCGTCCCGGGGGCACGCAATGCAGCTGCAGTCGAGGTGGCACGGAGTTGGGCGCTGCACAGTGCCGAGCAGAAGTCTCCCGGACTTGCCGAGACGCTGTTGTCGTTCGGTCTCAACGACTTCGATCTTCTGAGAATCGGCGCAGGTCGCCGCACACGTGAGCAGATCGCAGCGCTCGGTGTCGATGTCGCAATCGTCGAACGCCTCATCTCCGGCTCACCTGTTTCGTTCCCGAGTGAGTCGGTGCACGAATAAGAGACTCGTCGCTGCTGGTTTCTAGAACCCTAAGGGTTTGGCCAGCCCGACTTGAAAGCTTTGCGCGCTTGGGGATCTTCCCGTTGGCACAGAGGCGGTGGTTCGGGCGTCAGAGCGTGTTGGGGAGTGCACTTGCTCCGTTGGCACGTCGGAGATAACGGTCAGGGTCGATGTCCAACCCGGAACCTCCGCCACCATCACCGCCACCTGAATTCACAGATACGGAGATCTTGCACAGCGGGCTGCCGGTCGTATCGGAGGTCTGATTGTTTGTGTCGTCCCCCTGTGTCGCCCAGTAGCGAAACTCGAAGACCCAATCGCTCGCTGGATAGTCGGTGTTGGATTCATTGAACTTCTGGCTGACCACCCAATACGCAACATCGGCCGGCGGTTGGTATCCGGCATTATCGCCGAACCCTGTTCCGCTCCCCTGCACGATGAATTCGTTGGTTGTCTTGTGGCGGTATCCAACCTGTTGGTACAACTTCTTGCCCGACGCCGGCGTAGGGACCATGGTGAGTTCTGGGCCGGTACCCGGTGCGATGCTCGGGTCGAGAGGCAGTGACCACACCGAGTTCGTTGTGGTTCCGTCACTGATGGTACATGAGGTGATCGAATGAGGACCGGGGTCGGCTGCAGACACCGGGCTCGAGACCGCAACAGACAATCCGATCGCGAATACACCAGCGGAGAATGCAGCCAATCCTTTGGTTCGGCGTGAGCAGGGATGCATGGAGACTCCTCGGATAGTGAACGGATCAAGCGTTCAGCGCTACGAAACCATCAGTATAGTTAGCAGTGTTCATAACCGTATAGTCGAAACCCCTCGAGAGACCTTCGGCGAGTGGGCTCGGTGTTGGACGTTCGACAACGTTGGGACTTCACCTCCTCGGAGCGGCTCCACCCGCTCTCAAATCGTCAACCGTTAATGAGACCCAACCGGAATCTGAGTGCCGAAGCGGGCTCGAAATCCTGCCACGGACGCGAGGAAGTGTGCATCGCGATGTGGCATTGCGATGCTACGTTTATGCCATGGCTCGGGTCCGGATCAGTACAACGGTGGATGAAGCGCTTCTCGAGGAGGCCCGGCGACGGCGTTCGCCTGCGAGTGATGCCGAGCTCATCGATGAAGCCCTCAGCGCGTTGATTTCCCGTGATCGCTCGGCAGAGATCGATGCAGCGTATGCGTCGGCGTATGGTGCGCATCCCTTCGACGAAGCTGACGAGTGGGGCGACCTGGCGTCGTTCCGCGAAGCGGTCTCGCGATGACAGGTCTTCCTCAAAGAGGAGAGGTGTGGTGGTGCGAGCCACCGAACATCGGTCGCCGACCCGTTGTCGTTCTGTCTCGAGACGCGGCCATTGCGCGACTGGGGCGGGTTCTCGTCGCTCCATGCACCACGACGATTCGAGATCTTCCGAGTGAGGTCGTTCTCGAGCCTGGTGATGATCCTGTGCCGAAGCGGTGTGTCGTGAACTTGGATTCGGTTGAGTCAGTGTCGGTGGGGCTGATCGTTGAACGACTTGGCCGACTCAGCGATGTGCGCATGCTGGATGTGTGTTCAGCCTTGGCGGTGGCAACCGACTGCTGATGAGGCTGGCAAACTCATGGCTCCGACATTCCCGAGGTCGATGAGAGGACAACAGCATGAACACGAGGAACAAGAACACGGTCTGCCTGTGGTTCGACGGGACGGCCGCAGGGGCCGCTGCGTTCTATGCCGCCACCTTCCCGGACAGCTCAGTCGGAGCGACTTTGCGCGCGCCCGGCGACTACCCGAACGGAAGCGAGGGCGATGTCTTGCTCGTCGAATTCACCGTGTGCGGGATCCCCTGCATCGGCTTGAACGGCGGTTCGTGATTCTCACGCCGAGATGACTGCGAACCAGCGACCCTCGTTATCGGGAAACGCGAAGGAAGCCATGCCGGAGTGCTCGCCCACCTCAGTTGCCGGTACACCTTGTGCGACAAGTGCAGCGCGGGTAGCGGCGAGGTCGTCCACCCGGAATGCGATTGATGGCGTCGCCAGATCGAGGCCGTCAGGGTTGTCCTTCATCAGTGCCAGCGGAACCAATTCGAAGGCAAAGTCCTGATCTGCGAAACCGACCTTCACGACGGAGAACTCGCCGGCCTGGGTGCGACCTTTCTCAACCATTCCGACCTGCTCGGTCCAGAACCGCAGACATGAAGCTGCGTCCGTCACGTACAGCACTACGTATCCAACCTTCATCTTTTCCTCCAGCGTTCGGCGAGAAAGTGTAAAGGTCGCCAGAAGCACAACGAGTAGGTCCAGCCAAGCGAAGACTCTCCTGCCGGCTGATTCACGCGGGGGTCGTTCGTCCGCCCTCGAGCAACGGCCGCCAAGTCGCTCTGTGACGGGCGAAACCGCCTTCAAACGTCACCGATCTCAAGGAAAGGCAGCGACACCGCCGACTCGCTGTGGCACGCCGGTGGTTCGCTGGTGTCGTCTCGAACAGCTTCGATCGCCTTGGTCTGCTTTCCGTGCAAGAAAAACGAAGCCACATGTTCCCTTCGACCGAACCGAAGGACTTGTCGACGAGTATTCGCTGTCTGCTCAGGACCCTGAGGGCTGAGCGGAAATTGGGTCAAAGATCAACTGTCGTGAACACCGAATCCATCGAGGAGAACTTCGAAACCTGTCATGTACGCCTCTTCGTTCAAGGCATCGACGTCGTCTTCTGTGGCAATCGATTCGAACGACGTGGGATCGACCGCCTGCTGTCGCGCCATGCGGGTGCTGAGGTGATGAGGTGCTCCACCGAAGTCGAAAATGGATGTGCCGGTGATGTAGTTCTCGAGGATGCGGTAGGCAATGATCAAGCGCCGACCGCTGAGACCTGACTGAGCGAGCTCGGTCAAGATCGCACGACTGAGTTCGTGGGAGGCATGAACCCTGCCCGATGCATGCAGCAGCGCAGGGGCGAGGCGTGGATGCTTTGCGAATACCAAACGAGACCGAAGAGCCAAGTCGCACAATCGGGATCGGGGCCCGAGTCCTTCAGACAGTCTGGGTGTCACCACGTCGCTCGCAGCGTGGGCCACGAGAGCATCGACCAGGTCTTGTTTGTCCTTGAAGTGGGTGTACACGCTGGTGTGGCCGACGCCGAGTGCGGCACCGAGGTCGCGCAGAGTCAATGCTTCCAGACCGAGCCGTTCGACGAGTTCGAGTGCCACATCGATGACTTCTTGGCGAGTGCGTGAAGGATGTCTCCCCATGAATTGAACGGACGTTAGCGGAATAGCTCGCTGCGCCAAGCTTGAAGCATGTGCAGCGCTCGTATTTGCGTTACTTCTGACCGGCAGTGCGCACGCCGCTCCAGCGTCGAATCTCGCCGTCGAGGTCGAGATAGTCGATCGGAGCGGCGTTTTCATACGGCCCCCATTCGTTGCGGGGCAACATCCACATCAATTCGAACTCGTTGCCATCGGGGTCTGCGCCATAGATGCTCTTGGTCGCGCCATGGCTCGATTCGCCGGTGTACGCGTAGGCATCGAGAAGTGTCCGTCGAGAGGCGG
>JBJTGN010000386.1:0-3057 GCA_046093905.1 Actinomycetota bacterium | reverse complement strand
GATCAATAGAAAGTAGTCTCCAGACCGTGTCGGCACCAGCTGCGCAGCCGGTAATCGAGACGGTTCGCATAGGTTCACGGCTCGTCGGGCTGAATCAACCTGTCTTCATCATCGCCGAAATCGGAATCAACCACAATGGCGAAGTCGAGCTGGCCAAGAAGCTGATTGATGTCGCGAGTGACGCAGGATGCGACGCCGTGAAGTTCCAGACGCGCACTCCGCGAATCTGCGTGCCGCCAGAACAGGCAGGAGTCATGCGCGAAACCCCGTGGGGGACTATGACCTACCTCGAATACAAAGAGCGAACCGAGTTCGGAGAGAACGAATACAAAGAAATTGACTCCTACTGTCGGAGTCGAGAAATCATCTGGTTCGCGTCCCCCTGGGATGTTCCGTCCGCGAGATTTCTAGCCAACTTCGACACACCAGTCATCAAGATTGCGTCGGCATGCCTCACCGACGAAGAGCTGCTCTCGGAAGTCAGGGCAATCGCAATGCCCGTGATCATGTCCACAGGAATGTCGACGCTTGATGAGATCGATAACGCCGTCACAAGGTTGGACCGAACAAACCTCATTCTTGGCCAAGCCACGTCCACCTATCCGTGTTCGCCCGACGAACTCAACCTTCGGGCTATTCACACGCTTCGCGAACGCTACGGCGTGCCCGTTGGCTATTCAGGACACGAGACTGGTCTTCAGACAACCATCGCGGCGGTCGCTCTCGGTGCGTGCTTCGTTGAACGCCACATCACACTCGACCGTGCAATGTGGGGCACTGACCATGCGGCAAGTGTCGAACCTCAGGGTCTGCAGAGGCTCGTTCGCGATATTCGCACGGTCGAACGAGCCCTTGGCAACGGAAACAAGAATGTGTATGAATCCGAGATCTCTGTTCGCAAGAAATTGCGAAGGGTCAGTTGAGCACGGGTGTGATCTCGGCGCTCATCGTCGGATTCGGTTCAATCGGCCAACGTCATTTTCGAATACTGACGGAGCTGGATGCCGAGGTTGCGGTAGTGAGCTCGCAGTCCGACCTGAACGTTCGTAGGTTTCGGTCGATATCAGATGCGCTGGCAAGATGGTCCCCGGAGTATGTGGTCATCGCATCACCTACGAGTCACCATCAGAGCGACTGGCTCGAGCTCGCGAGGCATGGATTCGCAGGCTCATTGTTGATTGAAAAACCGGTAGTCGCAAGCATGACCGAGAAGCCGCCGATGTTTGACGGATCTGTTTATATCGGATACAACCTCAGATACTTGGACATCATCCGTCGACTTCGGCAATTCGTCAGAACTACTCAAGTGCTTACGGCTGACTTTTATAACGGCGAGTACCTTCCTGATTGGCGCCCGGGTCGCGACTACCGGACGACGAGCTCCTCGAAGCGCTCACTTGGCGGAGGTGTGCTCCGCGACTTGAGTCATGAAATTGACTTCCTGCACCACCTTCTCGGTGAGCCTCGTTCGTTGATCTCAAAAGTCGGCACCCTCGGAGAACTTCAAATCGACACCGAAGACACGGTGCGAGTGATTGGCGAACACCAGGGGGACTGTGTCAGTACCCTGACACTCAGTTACCTAGATCGAGTGCGTCGCCGAGAAATCACACTCACGGCACCTGACATTACCCTGCGGGCGAACCTGCTGACTGGCGCGATAAGCGATGGCTTCACTTCACCAAGTCTGGAATCGGCACGTGATGACACGTTCCGAATGATGCACCGCGAAATTTTGGCGCGACACGTGACGACAGCATGTACTCTCTCGGAAGGGCTAGCAGTCCTGCGGACCATTGAGATGATCGAGCAAAGCAGCCATGAAAAGCGTTGGGTGAATCGATGAGGCGACTTGCCGTGATCTGTGCGCGAAAGGGATCAAAGGGCGTTCCTGGTAAAAATCTACGATTGCTGGGGGGCATACCGATGATTGCCCACACAATCCGGCAAGCCCAAGCGTGCGGCCGGATAGATGCTCTGGCTGTCAGCAGTGATTCTGACGAGATACTGTCCGTCGCTGGGGAATACGGAGTCAAGTATCTAGTCAAACGACCCGACCATCTCGCCACTGACGAGGCTTCGAAAGTTCCAGCAATTCGGCACTGCCTACAAGAAGTGGAGAGGTCGGAGGATCAGTTTGATTACATCGCCGATCTTGACTGCACGGTTCCATTTCGGCTGACCAGCGACATCGACTCGGCATTCGCACAAATTGAGCAGGCCGGTGTCTCGAGCCTGATAAGTGGAACTCGGGCGCGAAAGTTGCCTTACTTCAACATTGTTGAACTCAATTCGGAAGGATATGTTCGCATCTCCAAGCCCACCAACCCACCGCTAGTCAGACGTCAAGACTCGCCAGAGTGCTTTGACATGAATGCCTCGATTCATATCTGGCGGCGACAAACGTTGATGTCAAGTGATTCACGGTTCCAAAACGACACGATTCTCTACGAAATGCCATTCGAACGCTCCATAGATATAGACAACGAGATAGAATTCGTGATTAACGAGTTATTGATGAAGAAGTTCGGACTCATCTAATCGTGGCATACACAGAACTTTTCAGTCTTAGCGGTAAGACCGCCGTAGTGACTGGTGGTGCCGGATTCCTCGGAAAACACTTCTGTCGAGGTCTGGTCGAAGCGGGGGCCTCGGTCGTCATCGTAGACATCAACCCAGCTTCAGTCGACGCTATTCAGAGTGAAATCAACGCTCGCTGGCCTGGGAGAGCATTGGGCGTAGTTGCAGACATCACCGAACCAGACGAAGCGACGCGCATCGTCAAACGAGCAGTCGAGCAATTTGGGTCGGTGGACATATTGCTCAATAATGCAGCGGGGAAAGGTCCCGATCTTGAAACGTACTTTGCTCCATTTGAGGAGTACTCCCTAGACCAATGGCGCACGGTGATGGCAATAAACATTGACGCCATGTTCCTTATGGCGCAAGCAGTTGGACGACAGATGTTGAAACAAGATCGTGGAGGATCGATTATCCAAACATCTTCTGCCTACGGAATCATGGGGCCTGATAATCGCATCTACGAGGGTTCGTGGT
>JBJTGN010000385.1:0-7971 GCA_046093905.1 Actinomycetota bacterium | reverse complement strand
GCCGTGAGCCGACAGAGCTTCTTCGAGATCCCGGCCACGGCGTTCGACATCGGCTTGGTCGACAGCCTGTTTTCCGGTCTTGCTCAGATACGACGCTGGCGGAAGACTCCACTGCCCGTTCTTCGGAGCTTTGACATTGTCGAGACGACCCTGAGTCGCCGGTCGTTCCTCCACTGGGGTTTTCGATCGCGGCTGCGCCTCAGGAGTCGGATCGACATCGACTTCAGGTTCCTCGTCGGCTTCGACGTCGTAGATCACTTCGTCGTCCACTTCATTTTCGTCGTCGTCGACAGACTGATCGTCTGCCAAGTGATGATCGGAAGTGTGATCGGATTCGTCGAGCGTGGCTGCCTTTTCCCACATGCGACCACTCGCATCGGTCGCTCCGCGGAACGCGTTGACCGAAACATCTCTCACTGCAAGGAGAATCGCCTTGAGGCCGAGGGTCGTGAGAAGGAGCGCGCTGCCCACAGCGACGGCGATGCACACGAGTACAGCTCCGACGGGACCGATCAGCGCTCGAAGCGTCTCTCCAAAAGCTGCCCCGACCCAACCTCCTGCGTTTTCGATCTCACTGATTCCCGTGTACGACCGCGGCCCGCGCACGACGTGGAGGATCCCGAGAAGGGACAGTACAACGCCTCCCCATCCAGCAGCCAAACGAACTCGACTCGGTGCTTCGTCGCCCCGGAGGAGTGACACTCCCATGGCGACGAGAATCGGGGCCAGGGCAAACCTCCCCAAGCCGAGCACTGCACCGAGACCGGTATTGGCTCCTTCGCCGGCAGGACCGGCGAGGCGGGCGTAGACGGCAAGTCCGACGAGAATTCCGAGGACGATCAAGCCGATCGCTGCGAATTCGTGTTCGCGCTCGCTCAATGCTCGACGAACCTCCCCTGAATTCGCTCCAGAGCGCTTCGAGCTCACTGGTTCTGCGCTCGTTCGAGGTCGACTGTTCTTGCTTCGGCCATTCGAGGCCCCAGATGCCGATGATCCTCGTGAGCGCGATTGCGAAGTGGCCATCGACTGAACGCTAGCAATGGCTCGAGTTGCTATCGGGGCAATCCGACCGTCCCCATCGGACGATCGAAATCGTCGTCGCAGCTGATCGATTCAATCGATGACATCTCAATCGATGACATCGGACCCGAGAACCGTCCCCCGGGAGTCGAGAAAGACCACAAGTCTCCCGCCGCGTTGGGATTCCATGATCAATCGATACGACACTTGATCACTCGGTGTGCTGTTCGCGCCGTCACTCACTGCAGTGATGATGAACATGCGCGGTTGAGCAGTCGACAGCTCAGAGATGGCTGTCTCGAGGATCGACGCCGAGTCGAAGTCGACAGCGGATCCCCGAAAGACCGGTCCCTCAGCCGGAACCGATTCCTCGGCGACGACGAGGTCACCCGCCCTCGTGAAGCGAGCCTGTACGACGGCAGAAGTTTCATCGGCCGCTGTCGTACTGACGAAGAGATTCACTCCATCGGACGTCGCGTTGATCTCGTAGAAGTCGACATCGGCGTCGAAGTGCTCAGCGACGGCCGAGATTGCCTCGTCGATCGCGTCGATGGCCAAGGACTCCGAATTCGACTCCGTCTCCGAAGAACAGGCAAACAGCCCCACGCTCGCAAAGACAAGAAAGAGGTTCAGGGGACGGCGACTCCGTCGAGCAGACGCAGCCACTCAGGTTTCCATGACCACGGGAACGATCATCGGACGTCGCTTGGTTCGCTCGTTGACGAACTTTCCGGCTGCTCGACGAACATCCTTCTCCAAGCTTTCGACGTCGCGCACACCTGCAGACAAAGCCTTTTCGACTGCTTGCTCCACCAGATCGCACGCTTCATCGAGAAGATCTTCGGCTTCGGGTGCATACACCCAGCCGCGTGTGATGATTTCCGGACCAGTGATGACCTTGCCGCTTCCGATGTCGACGGTCACGACAACCACCACGACTCCCTCTTCGGCGAGAACGCGACGATCACGAAGAACTCCTTGACCCACGTCCCCCACAATGCCATCCACGTACAGATACCCAGCCGGCACCCGCCCGACGTGAGCCAAACCGTCCTGCGTAAGTTCGACGACGTCACCGTCTTCGCACAACATCACATTCGACTTGGCAACTCCCATCAACTCGCCCAACTTGGCGTTCGCAACGAGGTGGCGATATTCGCCGTGAACAGGAACGAAGAATTCTGGACGAATGATCGAGAGATACGTCTTGATTTCGTCGGCCTGAGCATGGCCAGTTGCGTGAACATCCGCGATACCGGAATGGACGACTTCGGCACCGAGGCGCAGGAGTCCGTCGATCACCCGAGAGACGTTCGCTTCATTACCCGGGATCGCATTGCTCGACAGAATCACGACATCTTGTTCACTGACTTTCAGCCATTTGCTGTCACCGCGGGCCATGAGCGAAAGAGCGGCCATGGGTTCGCCCTGACTCCCCGTGGAGATGATGCAGACCTGGTTCGCCGGCAAGCTGTCCGCTTCTTCGATGTCGATGAGGCTCGACTCTGCGACCCGCAAGACACCGAGGTCGATTGCCATCCGGACGTTCTTTTGCATCGAACGACCGAGCGTGGCGACTTTTCGACCTTCGTCAACCGCAACATCGATGATCTGTTGAATACGGTGAATGTGCGAGGCGAAACTTGCGGTGATGATCCGCTGATTTCGATGCTCGCGAAACAGCGACCTCAGGACGCCTGAGATCGATGTCTCACTCGGCGAGTGTCCTGCCTCTTCGGCATTCGTCGAGTCACACATCAGAAGTCGGATTCCCGGACCCGAGGCCAAGGCGCCGATTCGAGCCAGGTCGGTTCGACGACCGTCGACTGGAGTCAGATCCAACTTGAAGTCTCCCGAGTGCAGCAGAACGCCCTGCGGAGAGTGGATTGCAATTGCGAACGCCGACGGCACCGAGTGCGTCACAGGTATGAACTCCACATCGAACGGACCGATCATCCGCCTTTCACCATCTCGTACGACAACGAGGTTGGTTCGATCTATCAGTCCTGCTTCTTCGATTCGATTGCGTGCGAGTCCGAGAGTCACCGCAGATCCGAAAATGGGGAAGCTGAGGTCTCGAAGCAAGTACTGCAGACCGCCGACATGGTCCTCGTGGCCGTGAGTCGCCACGCACCCGACGACTCGCTCGGCATTTTCGCGCAACCAGGTGAAGTCGGGAAGGACGAGATCGATGCCGTGCATGTCGGCATCGGGGAACATCAACCCGCAATCGATCAAGAGCAGCTTGTCGTCCTGTTCGACGACCATGCAGTTTCTGCCAATTTCACCGAGACCGCCCAAGAAGGCGAGCCGGACCGACGACGATTGGCCGTGTGCGGATTCTGCTCCAGTCGTCACTGCAGACCCTTCGAACGCGCCTGCTGTAGATCAGCGAGAACGGTTCGAGCCCGCTCGATCACGAAGTCCGCGGGTGGCCCCATTGGAAGACGGCACTCCCCGACTGGAACGCCCAGCAGGTTCATCATTACCTTGGACGGAATCGGGTTCGGCGATTCGTCACCTGTCTCGAAGGCGTAACTTGCAAGCAATGACTGATTGAACCGCATTGCTGACTCCGTGTCACCGCTTTCCCACGCGTCCAACATCGCTCGATGTTCGGGAGCCGACCAGTGGGTTGCCACGCCGATCACACCAACAGCTCCGACGGCGAGCAATGGCAGTGTCATTGCGTCGTCACCGCTGTAGACCTCGAAGCCTGGAGGAGCGGTCGCTATCACGCTTGCTGTCTCACCAGGATTCCCCGCAGCATCCTTGAGCCCAACGACTCGAGGTACTTCGTGAGCCAACTTCATCAACGTCGATGTTGCGATCTTGCGACCGGTCCGAACGGGGATGTCGTAGACCACAACTGGCAGATCGCTGGAATCGGCAACGGCCCGAATGTGACCATAAATGCCGCTCTGCGGAGGACGGTTGTAATAGGGAGCCACGACAAGCGCTCCTGCAACGCCCAACTTGGCTGCTTCGCGAGTCATATGAATGGAGTGGGCGGTGTCATTCGTTCCCGTGCCTGCTATCACAGGGATCGTCACTGCCTCGACCACGGCAGCGAAGAGATCGAGCCTCTCTGGATCGGTCAGGACAGGAGCCTCACCAGTGGTTCCAGCAATGACGAGCCCGTCATTGCCATTGTCCTGAAGCCATCGCGCCAGACGCCGTGCACCGTCGAGATCCAAGGCCCCTCGAGCATCGAAGGGCGTCACCATCGCGGTGATCACTCTCCCGAACCTGGCCATCAGCTGTGTGCATCTTTCATCGTGCGACTTTCAGATCTCTGTTCCCACATGGTCAGGTCCTCCAAGGGCCAGGTCCTTCTAGAAAGACCCCTCTGCCACACGATTGATACCTTGCGTCAGAATCAGATCTTCGTGCAACTCCATCCAAATGTCGTGGAACGAGCCGCACATCACACCGGTGAACAGGTGATGTGATCCCGCCGATACGTTACGACATGTCGAGTCGAGTCGAGATGCATACGGCGAAAGTCTGGGAACAACCCCCGCCATCGAAGTCACGATGGGTTGCGCATGCTCGTTGAGAATGACAAGGCGTTCGATGACAGATGAGTCGTAGCCGGGATCGGAGTGGTCGTTCGGTTGACCATGTCGCAGTTGCCACTCTCCGCACAGTGATTTGAAGAGCTCGTTGACGTCGAGGAAGGAGCGATAGTGGACTCCGAGGGCGTCGAGTGCCAAGGACCTGACATCGTGTGCCAGCGCTTCTCGATGCGCCTCACGACCTTCCGGGGTCAATTGCCAGAGCGCCCGGGCCTCTCGAAAGAGCGCATAACCGGAACTGGCGAGAGCCTCGAGATTTTTCTCGATTGCGTCGACTCCCAGGGCCGTGATGTCTGCGAGAGCATCTGTCTTTGCGAAGCCCTTGATTCGCAACGCGTGGTGCGTCAAGAAGAGCGGATGTGGAACGTACGAATCATCTGGCGCCATGCCCATGCCTCTTCCTCCCGGTGGCTGCATGCGGCGAGCGTACTTCTCGTTGAGATGTGCATGTCGAACATGAACACGAACCTGCTGGGCTCGACAAACGAAGAAATCCCTCGGTAAGCCTCACGGTATAACCTTCGGGGGTGAACAACTCTGGGCTCGACCGCATCCACGTCGTGCTTCTCTTCGGTGGTCGCTCAGCGGAACACGATGTCAGTTGCGTCACTGCTGCGCACGTCCTCCAGGCACTCGACCCTCGGCGATACGTCGTGACAGCAATTGGTATCGACAGGTCCGGTGGATGGCACATCGCTGAATCGGCGATGGCCTCGTGGGAGCGATCATGGATGGCCGAGCAGACACCGTCGGAAACAGGCTCGACTTCGGATGGTGACTTCGAGCCCCTGCGGTCTCTCGAGCCTGTAGGTCCGACTGTTTCTCCCACTCCAGTGATCTCAGCGGCGATGACAGCAGCTGCGACCACAATCGTCTTCCCTCTTCTCCACGGACCACTCGGCGAGGACGGCACCATTCAGGGCCTTCTCGAGATGATGGGGGTACCCTACGTCGGAAGCGGTGTGCTCGGTTCGGCTGTCGGCATGGACAAAGTTGCCTCGAAAGCGATGCTCGCGGCCCACGGAATCGCCCAACCGCAGTATCGGGCACTGCGTGAGTCCGACATTTCCGACGACGTCCTCGAAAGTGTGGTGACCGACCTCGGTCTGCCGTTGTTCGTGAAGCCAGCAAACATGGGATCGTCTGTCGGAGTGTCGAAATGCCGAACCGCCGACGAGGTCCGGACCGCGGTCCAGGACGCCCTGCGATACGACGAGTGGATCCTGATCGAAGAAGCGATGATCGGACGAGAGATCGAAGTATCCGTTCTCGGAAACCTCGACCCGTCAGCGAGCGTCGCAGGCGAGATCGTTCCTTCGAACGAGTTCTACGACTACGACGACAAGTACGTGTCGAGCGGTGCGGGACTTCTGATCCCCGCTCCCCTTTCTCCCGAGCAGATGGAGCGAGTTCGAGAGCTGTCGTGCGATGTCTTTCGCGCTTTGCGGGCCGATGGCCTGGCGCGGGTCGACTTTTTCTTCGAGGAGAATGGCAGAGGATTTCTGTGCAACGAGATCAATACCATGCCGGGGTTCACGCCGATCTCGATGTATCCGAAACTCTGGCTCGCAACTGGCCTGTCCTACGGCGAGTTGATCGATCGACTCGTACAACTCGGACTCGAACGATTCCAACGCCAGCGTCGAACGACCGATCGCTGACGTAGTTTCCCTCGAGTCACGGCGCGAGGGCAGCTTTCAAGAACGCAGTCATCTCCGAGCGAAGTCGTCGCAAACCCACCAAGTCTTCGGTCCAACCTGCAACGCGCAAAGCCTCTGCTTCGGTGGCGATTCCTGTCACTGTTGCATAGACGAGAGCAACCACGATTTCAGGTCGGCCTGCACGCAATCGCCCTGCTGACATTTCCTGAGTCATCCACGCAATCGCCCGGTCGACGAGAGGTTGGAGTTGAGTGGCGGAAAGCTCAGCGCTGCGAGCAGGAAGTCTGCTCATCTCTCGGAGAAGACCGAGAAGAGCTGGTCGTCTCACAGCCGAGCGAAAGACTGCATGAACCACAGCTTCCACCCGTTCCAATGGGTCATCGACAGTCGCGCGAATTGCAGCTTCGACGACAATGGTCAACTCGGCCGCGGTCCGAGTCAGAACGTGGTGAATCAACTCCTCTTTCGACGCGAACCAGTAGAGAACTGTCTGTTTTGCCACTCCGACATCGGTCGCGATCTGGTCCAAACTGACGGCCTCGAATCCCCGTGTTCCGAACAGCGTGGTCGCGGAGTCGAGAATCCGCTCCCTCGTATCGCCACGCCGTGCCGATTCGCTGTCTCGCCGGGCCATCGGATCCCCTTCTCATCGTTCTTTTCTCGTGCTCGCTGAGCCGCCTGATCGTTCTACCAGTTCCCTCTACCATTTGGTAGATACCTGTGATAGAACGATCACGTGATCGCAGAAGCTTTGCGCGGTCGGCGCATCGCCGTCACGGGAGCAACCGGATTCGTGGGGACCGCCCTCGTCGAACGCCTCCTGTACAGCGTGCCGGACTGCCACGTCGTCCTCCTCGTCCGTCATGGTCGCAGAACCCCAGCACCAGAACGCGTGCAACGCGAGATCCTGAAGAACAACGCGTTCGATCGACTGCGCGCCCGCTTGGGATCCGACTTCGACTCGTTCATGGCCGAGCGGATCTCGATTGTTGCCGGTGACGTCGGCACAGATGGACTCGGATTGTCGCGCGAGGACGCCGCCATGTTCGCCTCGTGCGACACCATCATCCACTCCGCCGCGAGTGTGTCGTTCGATTCACCGCTCGACAGTGCCGTCGAAGTCAACCTCCTCGGTCCGATGCGCATTGCGCAACTCCTCAACAGCATCGGACCTCGCCCCGATGGCACCTTCCCCCACCTCGTCGCCGTCAGCACCTGCTATGTCGCCGGAAACAGACGTGGCTATGCCCCGGAGGAACTGGTCAGTGCCGGCCCGTTCAACATCGGTCTCGAATGGCGCAAGGAAGTCGCCGCTGCGCGCCGCCTCCGAAGCGATGCCGAAGCAGCGAGCCGCTCACCGGAGAACTTGGAGCAGTTCCGCAAAGAGGCACGTTCGGAACTCGGTGCGGCGGGTGCACCCGCCCTCGCCGAAAAGACCGAGCAAAATCGGGAGCGCTGGGTCAAGGACCAACTGGTCGAAGCAGGGCGTTCGCGCGCCGCCAGTGTTGGTTGGCCCGATGCTTATGCGTTCACGAAAGCCCTCGGCGAGCAAGCGCTGACTGAGACAAAGGGTTCGGTTCCCGTCAGCATCGTTCGCCCCTCGATCATCGAGTCAGCGCTTGCTCGCCGAGGGCTTTCGTGAACGCATAAGCATCGGGCCAACCAACACTGGCGGCGCGCGAACGCCCTGCTTCGACCAGTTGGTCCTTGAC
>JBJTGN010000384.1:0-1967 GCA_046093905.1 Actinomycetota bacterium | reverse complement strand
CTGTCGAGGAGGCCGCGAACAAGCGGGACCAAGTGCGGACCGATCGGATCGTCGAACTGCGTAAAGCCGTACACATGGTCGCTGATGGCGAGCACTCCATCAGCAAGAAACAGGCTGGCCATGAAGACGGCGTGCTTCGAGCGCTGCTGCACTTCCGGGGAGTGATGTCCGATGGTCTTCGGCAGTACATCTCCGCACGTTTGGCGCAGCTGCAGCCGCAGTTCGGTCTGACGAAAACTCAAGCGCCATTGCTCTGCAGGACAAGGGGAGCCAACGCGCGCCGTCGGTGACAACGTCTCTCTCGGGAATCCGCGATCGAGGCGGAAGTCATAGGCACTCTCGTCGTCGTCGCTATACGCCGTCAGGACGTGGTCGAAGACCAGCTGGATCATTTGCGCGAAGATCATCGGGGGATAGGGAGACTCCGGAAGGGACGCGCCCAGCACTCGGCGGATGGTGCTATTGGTGTGGTTTGTCGCCGATACCTTGTGTCGTCGATCCTGCACGATTTTTCTTTGCAAGTGCTCCAGTAGCTTTCGCGCGCTCGCCTTGAGCGCTTTCTCTTCGCCAGAGGTCAAGACCGGGTCGGGCTGGGTCAGATGGTCGAAGGTCGCGGTTTTTTCCCCGGTCATAACTTTCCGGACAGCAAATCAAATGCCGTAGTTCACGAAATACTCTGTGAAGGAATCTAGTTCCTCCGGCCCGATGGGACCATCGTCGCCATTCTCTCGGAAGTCGGCGCGGAAGGCCCGTTCCTGGGGGCGATCGCTGTCACACAGGTCCGCGAAGGGGCCCATCCAGGTGAACTGGGCCACGCCGCTGAGCTTTGCGTTCAGTCCAAGCTTGACAGTTTTGAGATCACCATCGGATGCAGCGATCTCCTCCTTGGCGATCGTCGTGATCGCTTCGATGTCGAAATCGCCCCGGGGCTTGTGGAGGTACCCGGCGGACTCGGCGAGCGTCGAGAGCATCTCTGACTTCGAGGGGAACCAATAGAACCACGGCTGTCCTCCGCCCAATGGGGCTGGAGCGTCGTCGTAGCTGCAAAAACCGAAATCGTTCCGCGTGGGAACCCGCTGGCCCGGCCCCATGAATAGCCTCTCGAAGCCGTCTTCCCAATTTCCGAATTCCACGTGATCTCCCATCGTTCCTCTCTCATCCTTAAGCACGCTTAGAACTGTTGTCCCCGAATCGCAATCCTGCGAGAGTCGGAATGGAACCGCATGAGTAATCCGCTACTTCATTTCCCACAGGAGTTGGTCGAGAACCAACGGTGACATGCCGACCTCATGGGCCGCAGCCTTGGCGACGATAAGTACGGCATGGTCGTCGTCTGGAGCTGGGAACCCCAGCTTGCGGAGGGATTTCTTCACTCGTACGTCAACCTTGAGTGTGTTAGCGCCGGACCTCATCCTCATGTAGGCCCACAGCGCTAATCCGATCCCCTTTACGGACCCGACGACGGGGTCCAGACATGGTGCGTGCTCGAACGGTTCGACACGGTCAGCCCACACTCGGCAGAGGTGGTCCTCGTCGGCACTGCGGGTGAGGCCCTCGGCTGCGGCGAAGGCCCGGAAGCGTTGCGCCACTGTAGCTATCGTCTCAACCTCGGCTTCCGAAAGCCCGAAGTGAGCTGCGTTGAGACGATTCGCGGCTAATGCCGCGATGGTGTGTTCGTGGTTCGCGGATTTCCAGTCGTCCACAATTTTCTTGACTCGTGTGAGGTACTTCCTTCGGCGGGAGGCAACTACGTCGACGATCATGGCTCCCCGGCATCCGGCGTAGACGTCTACGTAGTCCGCGGCAGCAGCCTCGGCCAGTGCACCGTGGGAGGCCTTTAAAGCCCGCAGGTTCGCCACGGCCGGCCCCCAGTTGTGGTCGAGCCTCAATAGCTGCGCTAATTCGTCCATACGGTGGACTCCTCCCCGTGAAACCACACCCTCGTGAGAACGCGAGTTTACCGACCG
>JBJTGN010000383.1:0-1857 GCA_046093905.1 Actinomycetota bacterium | reverse complement strand
CGAAGATTCAGCAGTCGACTCGATCGTTGCTGCCATCAAGGCCGCAGCCAACACCGGCAAGATCGGCGACGGCAAGATCTGGGTCACCGACGTCGCACGCATCGTGCGGATCCGAACCGGCGAAGAAGGCCCCGACGCCATCTAGACCCTCGGACATTCCGAGACGCCAGCAATTCCTCGAGCGGTATTCCTGGACCTGAGTTCACACACAGGTTCAGGGATGCTGCTTCGAGGCGCCACATCACACCAGCACATCCCCAGCGTTCCGGACAGGGCTTTCCCTCTATCGACACAAACGGGAAACAAACGCGAAACATCCGTCCGCAAATGTGGAGACACCTCGACCAGAAAGGACTTCACATGGATCCCTCATCGTTGACATGGGTGCTCATCTCAGCTGCGCTCGTTCTGTTCATGACACCAGGTCTCGCATTCTTCTACGGAGGAATGGACCGTGGCCGCAACGTCTTGAACATGCTGATGATGAACTTCTACTGCGTCCTCATCATTCCAGTCCTGTGGATGGTGCTCGGCTACACCCTCGCTCAAGGAGGTGACGGCAACTGGATCGGCAACTTCGACTGGCTCCTCCTGAAAGACATCGGCGTGATCGATGACGGAGGCGGCCAGATCGCGACGATCGCATTCCTCGGAATGTTCGCCGCAATCACACCCGCACTCATCTCGGGTGCCGTTGCCGACCGCATGAAGTTCTCCGCATGGGCGATCTTCGTCCCCGTGTGGTCGCTTCTCGTTTACGTTCCTGTCTTCAAGTGGATCTACGGCGGATGGCTGGGGGATCGCGGTTCGCTGGACGTCGCTGGCGGAACTGCCATTCACGTGAATGCAGGAATCGCTGCACTCGCAGCAGTTCTCGTCCTCGGAAAGCGAAAGGGCTGGCCGACTGAAGGACATCCGCCTCATTCGATGCCACTCGTCATGATCGGAACCGGCATCCTGTGGTTCGGCTGGTTCGGCTTCAATGCCGGTTCTGCTCTCGCCGCCAATGGCCAAGCGGCACAAGCATTCATGAACACGTTCCTCGCAGCAGCCGCCGCCGGACTGGCGTGGGTCGCCACCGAATGGCTGCGTGACGGCAGGCCCACCAACCTCGGCGCCGCCTCGGGCATTGTTGCTGGTCTGGTCGCAATCACACCGGCAGCCGGGTACGTCTCCGGAGTTGCTCCCATCATCATCGGTCTCATCGCTGGTGTCTTGTGCTGCTATGCAGTCCGATTGAAGGCAAAGGCCGGTTACGACGATGCTCTCGACGTCGTCGGTGTGCACTTCGTCGGCGGTCTCGTCGGATCCCTGTTGATCGGGTTCTTCGCCAATCCGGAGTTCTTCGACGGTGCATTCGAAGAAGGAATCTTCTATGGCGGAGATGCTGGTCTGCTCCTCGAGCAAGCACTTGCCAACGGAGCTGCGATCGTCTGGTCGTTCATCGTGACGTTTGCAATCGTCTTCGCAATCAAGAAGACCATCGGAGTGCGCGTCGATCCCCAGGTCGAAGCAGACGGCCTCGACTATGCACTTCATGCCGAGTCGGCGTACCACTGATCGAGCACATCACTCGATCGGCGACACACATGATCGATCACCAGATTTCCCACTGAGAGACAAGCGAAAGGCATCTCAATGAAACTCATCACAGCAATCGTCAAGCCATTCAAATTGGATGACGTCAAGGACGCCCTGCAGGCATCAGGTGTGCAAGGAATCACCGTCAGCGAAGTTCGCGGATTCGGACGCCAGGGAGGTCACAGCGAGACCTACCGAGGTGCCGAGTACAAGATCGACTTCGTCCCGAAGGTGCGACTCGAACTCGTCGTCGAAGATTCAGCAGTCGACTCGATC
>JBJTGN010000382.1:0-13986 GCA_046093905.1 Actinomycetota bacterium | reverse complement strand
GACTTCTCGAAGTCGGGAGATGTGGCAAGCCCCATGGGGTGCGTGGTCGAACGACGGTGAGATTGTCCTCGGATCGTCTCGAGCGTGTCGCGCCTGGGTCAAAGCTGTGGGTCGGCGAATGGCTCGAAGTCGTCTCGAGTGCACCGGTACCGGGATCCGATCGATGGATCGTCGGTTTTGCCGGCTTCGATGATCGAACCGATGCCGAGCGACTCGTCAACCGCACGATCTGGGCCGAACCGCTCGAGGACGATGAAGCGGTCTGGGTGCACCAGGTCATCGGGGCCGAGGTTCGTGACAGTCATGGCGTGAGTCGCGGACGGTGCCTTTCGGTGATTGCCAATCCAGCCAACGATCTCCTCGAGTTGGATTCGGGAGCGCTGATCCCGGTGAACTTCGTGTCGAGCGTGACGAGTGATGACGGCGTGACCTTCACTGTCGTGGTCGATCCTCCTGAGGGTTTGTTCGAGTTGTACGAAACGACTTCGGACGGTCCGCAATGAGAGTGGAAGTCTTCACGATCTTCCCCGGTCTCGTGGACGGATTCTGCTCGGAGAGTCTTCTCGGAAAGAGCCGCGAGGCAGGGCTCCTCGATCTGCGGTGTCATGATCTGCGCGAGTTCACGCACGATGTTCATCGCAGCGTCGACGATGCGCCCTTTGGTGGGGGAGCGGGAATGGTGATGCGTCCCGAACCCATTTTCGCGAGTGTCGAGGCGGTCGACCCGCCTAGACCGCTGCTGCTGCTCAGCCCGGGGGGACGACGTTTCGACCAGGCGTTCGCTCGAGAGCTCGCACTCACTCATGAGGCACCGTCTGGCGGCTTCAGCCTTCTGTGCGGAAGGTACGAAGGGGTGGATCACCGTGTGCGTGAGCACCTGATCGACGCCGAAGTCAGCGTGGGAGACGTCGTTCTGTCGGGAGGGGAGGTGGGAGCATGTCTGATCATCGAGGCTGTGACTCGCCTCCTGCCGGGAGCCATGGGGAATGCTGACAGTCCTGTCACCGAGAGCTTCGGGTCCGACGGTCTCCTGGAAGAGCCCCAATTCACCCGCCCTGCCGAGTTTCGCGGCTGGAGCGTCCCAGAAGTTCTCCGGCAGGGAAACCATGCCCAGATCGAGCGCTGGCGCAGGGCTCAGGCCCTTCATCGAACGATTGCGGTTCGTCCCGATCTCATCGACGATCGTGGCGGTTTGAGCGATAGCGACAGGAGACTGTTGGAAGAGTTCCCTGCCGTCCCCTATCCTTGAGAAGTTGCCCGGCACGGTCGTGATGATTCGTGCCAGACCAGGCCCCGTGAATCAGGACGTACCATGAAGACCACCGACATCGTTGACCTCCCCAACCTTCGCTCCGACGTTCCCCAGTTCGGTCCCGGCGACGAACTGAAGGTCCATGTGCGCGTCGTCGAAAGTGGCAAGGAGCGAATCCAGGTTTTCCAAGGAAACGTGATTCGCCGCCAGGGTTCGGGCATCCAGGAGACCTACACCGTCCGTAAGGTCAGTTACGGAGTGGGCGTCGAGCGCTCGTTCCCGGTCCACGCTCCCACAGTTGCCAAGATCGAGGTCGTCAAGCGGGGCGATGTCCGCCGCGCCAAGTTGTACTACCTGCGGGACCGTACCGGTAAGTCCGCCAAGGTTCGCGAAAAGCGCGAATTCTGATCATCGGGTCGGAGACCCCTCGTTTTGGGCACTGACGATCTCGAAGACTTCGAGGCCGATCGGGAGTTCCATCTCGCGCACGAGTATCAGGACGTTGCGGCGATGTTCCGCTATGCCGTCGAAACCGAGCGCCGGTTCTATCTGGCCAACTCGGTCGACGTGACCGTCAAGGGTGACGGGGCGCGACCACTCATCGAAGTGGAGCTGGTGGACGCGTGGGTCTGGGACATGTACCGCAAGAGCCGATTCGTTCCGCGCGTACGGATTCTGAGTTTCAAGGACGTCAACGTCGAAGAACTTCCTCGCGAGGACCTTCCGGAACTGACCTGAGCCGACAAGATCTCGGCACTGCAGGCGAGGACCTTGCCTTGCAGTGGTATCTCGCCCATGACTACGAACTGATCGATCGCAATTGGCGTTGTCGGGCGGGTGAAATCGATCTGATCGTCGCACGAGGTGGAATTCTCGTCGTGAGCGAAGTCAAGAGTCGGTCGAGCCACTACTTCGGAACGCCGGGTCAGGCCGTCGATGTCGACAAGCAGCGTCGACTGCGCCGACTCGCTGCTCTTTGGCTCGCTGACAATCGCTGTGGGACCAAATCGGTTCGATTCGATGTTGTCGAGGTGGTGTTCGCTGGGTCGAGACCGGAGATCAACGTGATCGAGGGTGCATTCTGATCGACGAATGGCGATCAGGTTCGGTCACGCGGAAGTACGACGATCCCAACAGGCGTAATGCCAGTGGCGACGGAGGTCGGGAGCATCCTGCGGAACGACCACGTAATGACCGAGTCCGGCTGGAATGTCGCGATTGCAGCCAGGGCAGATGTAGGCCTTGAGGGCCTGGTAGGGCTGGATTCTGCGGACCTCGACTGGTCCGAAGAGTCCATCCCAGATGCCTCCCGATCGAGCGCCAGCCATGTCAACCGAAGAAGGCCCAAGCAACGAGCGCTGCTGAGGCAATCACGGCCGCCGCAACGAACAGATAGTCGGTTCGTCTGGCGATGAACTTTCGATACGGGTTGAATCCCATCGGGTTCATTATCGTCGCTGGAGTGAACGCTTCATCGGATCCCCAGCAAACGTCGTCATCGTCTTCGTCACTCGAAACCATCTCGGTCGAGCGAAGCAACGGTGTCGTGACGATCACCTTCAATCGCCCGAAGCGAAAGAATGCAGTGAATGGCAAGATGTGGATCGAATTACTGGAGACGCTCACGGAGATCCAACACAACTCTGCTGACCGTGTGGTCGTTCTGACTGGTGCCGGCGGCGAGTTCTGCAGTGGCGCAGACCTCGTGGCAATGGGTGACGGCGGCGGCAGAACGCATTCGCACTCCTACTACTCGATGCGGGAAGTCACTGGCGTCATCATGGCTTTGGCCCGATTGCCACAGCCGACCATCGCCAAAGTTCGCGGTGTGGCTGTTGGTGTCGGATGCAACTTGGCGTTCGGCTGCGACCTTGTAGTTGCGTCGAACACAGCACGTTTCTCCCAGATCTTCTCCAAGCGAGGTTTGTCACTCGACGGCGGAGGATCATGGCTTCTGCCGCGGCGTGTCGGCCTGCACCGAGCAAAGGAACTTGCATTCTTTGCGGACATCATCGACGCCCACGAAGCAGAGCGATTCGGGCTCATCAACCGTTTGGTTGCCGACGACGAACTCGATGCGTTCGTCGACGAGTGGGCGCAGCGCCTCATTGCATTGCCCCCCATTGCTCTCGCACAGACGAAGCGCCTCCTGAACAACGCAATGAATGTGACACTCGAAGAAGCTCTCGACGATGAAGGAACTGCTCAGACGGTCAATTTCGGAACCAAGGACACGCCAGAGGCAATTGCCGCCTGGGTGGAAAAGCGCAATCCCGTCTTCAAGGGACGGTGAGGCACATCTCGCAGGGTGGGACTGGCGCGATCCTCGATGACCTGAATTGGATCGGGGTCCTCACTAGCGTGGTCGATCATGATCTCGAAGCGTGCACGGCCGGCACACACAGCGGTGTTCGGAGTGATGGTGCTCGCTTCACTGTGGATGCTGTCATCACCTGCATCTGCTGTCGTCGTTCCGCCGGAGGACGATCTCGGAGGCGAGGTCATCGAAGGAGAGGAACCTGAGCCGCCGGCGGAAACGATTCCCCAGTCGAGCACGCCTGGCACGACGATTCCTGCTGAATGTGTCGTTCCTACGCCAGTTCAGGCGACGTTCGTCGGCACTGTCGTCGAATCCGATCGACGCACTGCTCGATTCCAGATCGTGCAGGAGCGCGGTGGTTCGCTTGAGGGGTACTCGAGCCGAGGTCTCGTCGATGTCGACTACGCCGAGGATGTTCGATTTCTCGAATTCGGACAGTCGTACGTCGTTGCCGCAGGAATCAACGCGAACAATGGTCGCCTCTTCTCGAAGATTCGAGATCCTGAACCCTTGCTCGGAAGCAGTCAAGTGGTCGGACTCAACTCTGGGGTGAATTGCCCGGAGATCGAAGATGCGGTTCGGACGCTGGATCTCGATGGTCGATCAGTGGAGAGCGGCGTTCTTGCTCCGATCCGAGAAGCCCAGGGACGAGTCATCCGCTCCATCGTTCTGCCGTTGGCCTGGGTTCTCGGCATTCTCGTGGTCCTCGCAACCTTGCGGAACATCGGCTCGGCGTTCTTGCACGCGAGTTATCGATATTGGAACGGTGAGCCTCTCGTGAGTCGTCGTGATCGACGTCGGTGATCAGCTTCGGGCAGCGTGTGCGCGTGAGCGCAAATCCTCGACTGCGAAGGCAAGTCCTTCTTCGTAGCGCCACAATGCGGTACCAGCGATCAAGATGTTTGCACCAGCTGCTGCCGCGCCTGCGATCGTCGAGGGTCCGATACCGCCATCCACTTCGATGTTGACCGAATCGGTGAGGCCTGCTGCGTCGATCATGGTTCGCAGGGCCCGAATCTTCGGCTCCATCGTCGGGATGTATGCCTGGCCCCCGAAACCGGGATTGACCGTCATGACGAGCACGAGGTCGACGAGGTCCAAGACGTGAGCGACGGTTTCCACGGGAGTATGCGGATTGAGAGCAACTGCAGCGCGAGCTCCGAGCGAGGAAATGTGTGCCAATGTGCGGTGCAGATGAGGGCACGCCTCGGCGTGGACGATCAGCCGTTCGCAACCTGCGTCGACATATCGAGACGCGAGTACGTCAGGAGTCAGCACCATCAAATGAGCCTCGAAAGGCTTCGAGGTGTACTTGCGTGCTGATGCGATGACGTCGGGACCGAATGTCAGATTCGGAACGAACTGGCCGTCCATGACATCCCATTGGAACAAGTCGACTCCGGCCGCATCGAGTTCCTCGACTTCGGCTCCAAGGCGAGAGAAGTCACAGGGCAAGACAGACGGGGCGATCTGAATCGGGAGGGGCACATGCGTACGCTACATCGCCCTAACCTGGGCGGTCGTGGATCGCAGGAACCGGACGAAACGTCACGTCGAACGTTCCGAGCGCATCATCGACATTCGTGTCGACAAGGTGGTGGCCGAGGGTGACGGACTCGGACGTGACGCCACGGGAAAGGTGGTCTTTGTCGAAGGGGCGCTGCCCGGCGAGCGTGTGTCGGCTCGCATCGTGTCGGAATCCAAGGACTACGCCCGGGCAATTGCTGTCGACATCATCGACCGCAATCAACATCGAGTGACCCCTGCGTGTCCCTATGTGGCTGCTGGCTGCGGCGGCTGCGATCTCCAGCACGCAGATGAAGACCTCCAGATGGAGATCAAGAAGGCAATCGTGACCGAATCGCTCGAGAGGCTCGGTCGAGTTCATTCACCAGATGTGCGTGTGATTCGCCAGGCTCACTCGGTGAGGACTTTGCGTACGACGGTGCGCGTCGCTGCAGTAGGAGACCGGGTCGGGTTCCGACGACGTCGATCCCGAGAAGTGGTGCCGATCGAAACTTGCCTTGTTGCGCACCCGCGCATCAACGACATCATTGCTGGACTGCGCCTTGCCCCCGACGCCGAGGCGGTTCTTCGGGTGGGAACGAGCAGTGATGAGAGCGTGATCTGGGTCGAGCCATCGGAGGATCTCGTGTCGGCAGATGGGTCCAGTCGAACAGGATCGACGGCGACGATTCGAGAAATCATTGCTGGTGTCGAGTTCGTTGTTTCAGCCGGTTCCTTCTTCCAATCCTCGCCGGGAGCCGCAGACACATTGGTCGATGCGGTGGCTCGAGCCGTGGGACCATCGGAGTCGTGGCCGGAAGGAATCGTGATCGATGCATATGGGGGAGTGGGCCTGTTCGCAGGAACTGTCGTTCCTCGTGAGCGTCGTGCCGTTCTCATCGAAGCAAGTGCCTCGTCGTGTGCAGATGCTCGAGTCAATCTTCGCCATCACGATGTCGAAATTTTCGAAGGACGTGTCGAGGAGTGGTCGCCAGTCCCTGCGGCCGTTGTCATTGCGGACCCAGCGCGTGACGGATTGGGTGCAGCAGCTGTCGACGTGCTCACCCGATGTGAACCGGCTGTGTTCGTCCTCGTGTCGTGTGATCCCGCTTCTCTCGGTCGTGATGCACGACTGCTCGAAGAGGCGGGATACCGACTCGCCTATAGTGAAGTTCTCGATGTGTTTCCTCACACTCACCATGTCGAGACTGTGAGTCGTTTCGTTCGATCCCCACTCGATGAGGTGTCATGAAGGTCGTCAAGTCCGCCGAAGTCGTCGCAGCCCAGGCTGAGGGTCGTCCGATCGTGGCATTGGAGTCGACGATCTTTTCCACTCTTGGGCTTCCCCAGCCGTGGAACGAGAGAGCTCTCGATTCGTGTGAACAGGTGATTCGCTCGTGGGATTGTGTTCCCGCTGTGACTGCAGTGATCGACGGCGATATTCGCCTCGGACTCGATGGTGGTGAGCGAGATCGGATTCTCGGAGATGCTCGCAAGATGGCCGAGCGCGACATAGCGGTTGCTGTTGCGCAGTCATGGGCATTCGGAGCGAGCACTGTGTCTGCATCGGTGGCGATTGCCAGTGCAGGGGGAGTGCAGGTTTTCGCGACCGGGGGTATCGGTGGTGTGCATCGTGGAGTCGAACAATCGGGAGATGTCTCGGCGGATCTCGACGCCATTGCTGGATTCCCCGTGGTCACTGTTTCTGCTGGGGCAAAGGCGTTTCTCGATCTCGGGCGAACTCTCGAGTACTTCGAAACAGCGGGTGTTCCCGTCCTTGGATGGCGGCATGACTGGTTCCCAGCGTTTTATACCCGATCCTCCGGATTCGCGATTCCACATCGTGTTGAGACTGCCGGTGAAGTCGCTGCGGTTCATGTCAATCGCAGTCGTAGCGATCGAGGAATGCTCGTGACGGTTCCGATTCCCGAGTCCGACGAACTGGATGCTGACAGCATCAATGAAGCAATTGCTCGCGCCCTCGATGAATGTGCGAGAGATGGTGTCACGGGTCCCGCGGTCACACCGCACGTTCTCGCTGCCATCAGCCGAGCCACTGAGGGGTCGAGCCTTCCGGCCAATGTTGCTCTCGCTTGCAACAACTCCGATGTCGCAGCCCAGATCGCTCGAGCACTCGTCAGCGGCTGAGTTTCGAGAGCATTTTTTCGACGCGCTCGAGGAATACTTCTCGGTCGCTGCGATCAGCGGTATCGACGCGGTACAGAGCGATCCACTTGGTTCTGCACATCGGGTGACAGATCGCGCGTAACGAGCGATTGACGATTCGCTTGCCCGGTGCTCCTTGCAAGGCGTTGACGAGACGTGACGAACCGTGGGTCGTGACGGTCACGAGTTGTCGAACGTTGTGCAACGTGGGCTGGAGCCGGCGTGCGCCCTCGGGCAATTCCCATGCGACACCGCGAACCCAGACACGGTCGATCCAGCCTTTGAGCATTGCCGGCTGAGCACCCCACCACGTGGGGTGGACGAAAACGATGGTGTCGCACCAGGTCAAGTCCTCGAAATAGGACTGGAGGTGGGGCTTTGCAGACGGGGGCTCGAGATGGGAGCGACGCTCCGCGAGAGTCAGTCGAGGGTCGAAGGACTCGGCGTACAGGTCTCGGACCCGCACTGCTGCGCCGCCACGTCGGATTCCGCTCTCGACGCGACGTCGCAGTTCATGGCTGAAGGAATCCGGATTCGGGTGAGCGTGAACGACGAGACAGTTCTTCACATCTTGCCCATCGCCCGTTGAACTCGTTCGAGAAACCGCTGGCGGCGCGCGGGAGATTGCGCGTCCAACTCGTACATCGCCAACCATGTCGTCTTCACGCGCAGCCCTGTGCAGGCGCGCAGCGTGCGTGTCATCGTTCGGCGGCCGTTGTCGTTGACGATCTTCACGTACCACCGAGGAGAACCATGGGTGGTCACTCCGATCAGACGCGCGATGTTGGTGAGCAGGGGCTTCAACTTCCCTGACTCTTCGTCGAGCTCGAAAGCGACTCCTTGGACGAGAGTTCGTTCGATCCAGCCGTTGAGAATGGCTGGAAACGAACTCCACCATGTGGGGTACACGAAGACGAGAACATCACAGGATCGGATCTGTTCGGCATGGCCCACAACGACCGAATCAAGGATCGGCGTGGGCGATGAGTAGGCCAGGTGTTCATTGCGGCTCATTGCAGCGCGGTAGTCGACCGCATAGAGATCGATCACATCGACAGTGTGTCCCGCCGATTCGAGTCCGGAGACAACACGCGCTCGTACTTCATGGCTGAAGGAATCCGGGTCAGGGTGGGCATGGACGACCAGAGCCTTCATCGAGCCCCCGTGTCACCTGACGTGCACATGTCGATTCCCCCACCTCCGGGTCCCGTTGGTGAACGATGGGCATGCCCCTGGAATCGGCCACCACCAACTCCCGAGTGCACCCCCTGGGATTCGAACCCAGAACCAATGGATTAAGAGTCCACTGCTCTGCCATTGAGCTAGAGGTGCGATCTGCGAAACGCCAGTGTAGATCGCACTTCGCAGGCGACCAAGAACCTCGACCCGGCCGACGGGTCAGAGGAACACGGACTTTTCGATGACGTGGGGTGAACGAGGGGATTCGAACCCCCGGCCTTCAGGGCCACAACCTGACGCTCTAACCTACTGAGCTACGCCCACCATGGGAATCTGAATTCTGCCAGATTTCCCGTCGATTTGCACCGATTCCGACTATCTCACGGGCATCGATGTACCGATCGTCGAGGAGCGTCAGGCGCTGGCCGCAACGGTGGCCACAGCACAGGTGGGACGTGCTCTCGTCCCGACACATGTCACGAGATCGTCGCGACTGTCGAGGGCGCAGCGCAAAGTGTCTCGCCCACAGCGGGGCCTCGGTAGGATTCGGTTCAACCTTGAAGGGGTGTATAACCGTGTCCTCCACGGAATCGATCACACGTTCGCAAGATCTCTCCGACCGAGCGAAGGAGATCTCTGCTCGGGAACTGGCTCGCTACGGTGAGCGGACGTCGAAGTCTCAGGGCGCAACGAATCGGGCCCGACAGGTGCTGCCTCTCGGAGTGCCCTCCAGTTTCCAGGCCTATGATCCGCATCCGCTCGTCATCGAGAGCGCAGCGGGAGCCGTCATGCGCGACGTCGACGGAAACGAGTACGTCGACTACGACATGGGATTCGGAGCATTGTTCAGTGGGCACGTGCATCCAGCAGTTCGTCGTGCTGTCGATGCCCAGTTGGATCTGGGAACTCTGTTCGTGAGTCCATGTGAACTGAATGCCGAAGTCGCCGAGTTGTTGGGTGACCGATACGGATTGCCGATGTGGCGATTCACGAATTCGGGTACCGAAGCAACCATGGATGCGATTCGTGTGGCTCGCGGAGTCACCGGCCGGGACAAGATCGTCAAGGTCGAAGGCGGATACCACGGTCATCACGACGAGGTGATGATCTCGATGAAACCGCCACTCGACAAGGCGGGTCCCGCCGATCGTCCGACGCCGGTGCCCTCGACGGCAGGTATCACTGCAGCTGTTCTGTCCGACACGCTCATCGTTCCCTACAACGATCCAGAGGCCCTCGAGGCGGTGCTGAGTTCGGGCGAGGTCGCATGCTTCATCGTCGAGCCGGTCATGGAGAACATCGGCATCTGCTTGCCGCGCGATGGATATCTCCAAGAGGTTCGGAGAATTACCGAGAAGTACGGAACCCTCTTGATCTTCGACGAGGTCAAGACGGGAATCACCGCTGGATGGGGTGGAGCAACGGGAGCTCTCGGCGTGACTCCCGATCTCGTGGCGCTCGCCAAGTCGATCGGCGGGGGACTGCCGCTCGGAGCCTTCGGCGGCAAGCGGGAGTACATGGATCAGATCACTCAGGGTCGGGTCCTTCATCTCGGCACCTACAACGGAAATCCGTTGTGTATGGCTGCAGCACGGGCCGTCTTGACCGAAGTCTGCACACCAGAGGCGACACAAGCAGTGATCGAGCGCAATCAGGCGCTCGTCGGCGCATGTGCCCGAGTGATTTCGCAAGCCGGGTTACCGGCACACACTGTTCAGTTCGGCGCCAAGGGGTGTGTGACCTGGGCTGAGAAGGCGATTCGCAACTACCGCGACTATCGGGCGACCGACTTCGACATCGCATTCGCCCAGTGGATCCACGGCATCAACCGCGGAATTCTGCTGCCACCGGGTCTCGATGAACAGTGGCTGATCTCGATCATGCATTCCGAAGATCAGGCGATGAAGTATGCGGCGGTCTTCGCCGAATTCGTCGATGAATTGACTGCGTAGCGAGAGCGTCTTCATGGTGGAGCCGATTCAGTCGGTGCCCCCCTGCGGAGCAGGGCGTATGGTCGTGCGGGCTCTCGGTCGTCGGTGTCCCCGTTGTGGAGATCAGCGAGCGTGGTTCTCTGGCTGGTTCCGTCAAGCTGACCGGTGCGTTGGGTGTGGACTCAGCCGGACGCGTCACACGAGTGGCCATGAGCTCGGTTCGATGACCATCGCACTGATCTTGAACATCGGGCTGGTCGTTGTCGCAATTGCAATTGCGATCGTCCTCACCGTTCCCGACATCCCTGTGCTCACTCTCTCGATTGTGCTGGCTGCGACGTCGATCATCGTGCCGATCGTGACGTGGCCGATCTCCCACACCCTGTGGTCGGCGATCGATCTGCGTTTTCGGCCCGTCGATGAGGCTGAGGCTGCGGAAGCGGCGATATGGCTGGCTGACAGGTCGGCACTCGCCGAGAATGCTTGACCGAACACCCGTTCGTAGTTACGCTCCTGTCATTCGCACAAACCGTGCCACACCCCGTTCCTAGGGTCCTGGACAGAACACGTCAGCACCTGAGACAGAAAGGCAATGCAAATGAGCAACGACCGTGAAAAGGCCCTGGAAATGGCTTTGGCCCAAATCGACAAGCAGTACGGCAAGGGCTCCATCATGCGGATGGGCGAGAAGACCAATATGGCCATCGAGGCCATTCCGACCGGAGCCCTCGCCCTCGATGTCGCCCTCGGTGTCGGAGGTTTGCCCCGAGGCCGCGTCGTGGAGATCTACGGCCCGGAATCGTCGGGTAAGTCCACACTCGCGATGCACGTCGTCGCCGAGGCCCAGCGCAATGGTGGAATCTGCGCCTATATCGACGCCGAGCACGCCATGGATCCGGTGTACGCCCGCTCGATTGGAGTGGACATCGACCAGCTCCTGATTTCGCAGCCGGACACCGGTGAACAAGCTCTCGAAATCGTGGACATGTTGATTCGATCCGGAGCGCTCGACGTCGTGGTCATCGACTCGGTCGCTGCGTTGACCCCGAAGGCCGAAATCGAGGGCGATATGGGAGACAGCCACGTCGGACTTCAGGCTCGCCTCATGAGCCAGGCGTTGCGCAAGCTCACGGCGAACCTGAACAAGTCGAACACGGTGGCGATCTTCATCAACCAGTTGCGAGAGAAGATCGGTGTGATGTTCGGGTCTCCCGAAACCACTCCCGGTGGTCGGGCCCTCAAGTTCTACTCATCGGTTCGTCTCGACATCCGTCGTATCGAATCCATCAAGGACGGCCCCGAGGTCGTTGGAAACCGTACCCGGGTGAAGGTCGTGAAGAACAAGGTGTCGCCGCCGTTCCGTCAGGCCGAGTTCGACATCATGTACGGCAAGGGCATCAGCCGTGAAGGTTCGGTGCTCGACATGGCTGTCGACCTGGGAATCGTCAAGAAGTCAGGAGCTTGGTTCACCTACGAGGGCGAGCAACTCGGTCAAGGTCGTGAGAATGCCAAGAACTACTTGATGGACAACACCGAAGTCATGGTGGAGGTCTCCGAAAAGGTTCGCCTTGCCGCAGGGTTCGGTGACAGCGAGGAAACGTTTACAGCCGCAGACGAAGAGCCGATCGCTCTCGAAGGCTGAAACAGGGCGAACGAGGTCCTGTCCTTGGGCAATCCCGAGGGCGCTGGTATCCTCAACAGCGCCTTCCGAGATAGCTCAGTTGGCAGAGCAGCTGACTGTTAATCAGCGGGTCGCAGGTTCGAGCCCTGCTCTCGGAGCACAGACGCAGGGTCCGCTTTCAGGCGGGCCCTGCGTCCTTTGGGGCGGTAGCTCAGATGGTTAGAGCAGGGGACTCATAATCCCTTGGTCGCGGGTTCGATTCCTGTCCGCCCCACTCGATTCTTTGGATCCGCAGAAGCGTCACGATGGGCAGCGGATGTACCAATCATCGAACTTCGAGAGATCCTCGAACACGTGAAGATACCCATTGTCCCGGAGCAGAGATAGAATTCCGCTGCGCTGTGAACCGAAGTTGTGTTCGCAGGTGATGACTTCGAATGTGTGTTGAGAAAAATCGAAACTCTCGAGGATTGTGAGCTCACTTCCCTCGGTGTCGATCGACAGGTAGTCGATTTCGTGCGGCGCTTTGTGAGTGCGAAGAAGATCATTCAATGAGACGGTGGCGACCGAATATGAGGTCGCATCGGACCGAGCTTCACTGTGCAGATCTCCATCGGCGAACTCGCTGATGGTGGACAAACCACGCCTTGACGTCTCGAGAAATTCGACCTGGGTACCAGTTTCGGTCCATACGCAACGAGTATCAATCGCGCACGTCCTATTCCTCGTCAGTTCTTTGTGCCACCGACGTGCGGGTTCGGCAACGATGCCAGACCAGCCGTAGTCGCGTTCGAGGAGGAGTGTGTTCGACAGGGACACACCATCGGTTGCACCGAACTCGACGAAGAAACCGTTGGTCTTGAAATCCAAATGAGAGAGAACGAAGAGGTCTTGTCGGAGCTGTGAACGCGACTGTCGCAGAGTTTCAACCAGACGAGCACTACGCGGATCGAGGAGGGCCCGCAATAGATCGAAATCGTTCTCCACTGACCGGTATTGCCGACGGATCTCGAGGAGCTGTGCCAGGGTGTTCTGGCGGAGCAAACTGAGATCGAACCTTCCCGCCAGGGCTCTCAGTGCTCGTCTCACGGCCTCCTCACCTTAGTCTCATGGTTCGACGACGATCCATCCACGTCGCTGTAGTTCTGCTGCCAGGATCGAATCCGGGAGATCACGGGCACGCCATTCCGAGTCGGACATCTTGGGTTGTGGACTTGATTGGTTCGCGGTGATCGGAGCGGGGTTGTCGTCGCCTTCTGCTTCGAGGCGCTCGATCAATTCGTCCGCTTCATCTCGCGTGAAGCGACCGGCCGCTTGGCGTTGATTCAGGCCGAGCGGACCTCGCGCAGCGCGAAAATTTTCGTGTCCCGCGGCGCGAATCAGGTCAGAAAGACGCCGCATCTGTTGGGCGGAGGCAGGAGGTCCAGCCGGCTTTCCGAAAGTCATGATTCAGCGTTGCGGGTCTGTCGACCTCGGACAACAGTCCGACGTGAAGATCGCCTCACGATTCGTTTCACGAGCGGGAAGGATTTCGTCGCGCGGCTGCGGACTGCAGGTCGATGAGTTCGCCCTGTCGAGTGGTTTGAATGGCGTCTGTTTGGTCCTCGACTGCGTCGATGAATTCGTCCACGTCCTCGGGTTCACCACCGATCAACCAGACAACGAGAGCACCCTCATGGTCGGCGGGATCACGCGGAAGGACTCCTTCGACGGGATATTGGTCGACGGTGATCTCGTCGGAATTGGAGGCAACGGGCGCCACGATGGCCATTTCGACGGAGGTATCAGGGTCGAGATCCTTGAGGATGTCCATCAACTCGGCGATATTCATGGCAACATTCTCGCACGTTGCGATGCTCGAGGAGAGCGATCGGTGGATCTCAGTTGCCCCCAGACCGTGAGAACACGATCCACCAGGTCAGTGGATCTCAGTTCCCTTCGATCCACCAGGTCAGTGGATCTCAGTTCCCTTCGATCCACCAGGTCAGTGGATCTCAGTTCCCTTCGATCC
>JBJTGN010000381.1:0-4137 GCA_046093905.1 Actinomycetota bacterium | reverse complement strand
CCGGCAGACCCGAGAGAGCGATGTTGAGAGAGGGTCCACTGGCGGCGCCATCCGGTGTATTCAGGTCCGGTCAGCGAAGGACTGTTTCCGGTAGCGGCTCGCCGTCGGGCATTCCAATAGTCCGTGAGTGATTCATCTCCGAGAAGGGTGACTGCATCTTGGATGCGTTGCGAATAGCGACGCGTGTTCTCGCCGGGAGCAGCCGACAGGGGATGACCGAAGACGACCTTCGTTGTGCCGATACGCGGTCGCTTCATCCCCTTGCCGAACAGGCTTCCTGTGCCGTCGATGAAGACAGGTACGACCGGCACCCCAGTACGCGCGGAGAGGTATGCCGCTCCACCTTTGAAATCCTGTCCCCATCCATCAGGAGATCGTCCGCCTTCAGGATAGATGACGAGGCTCCAGCCGTCTTCGATGAGGGACTTGATCATCTCCGACGACTTGCGACCGGTGAGTTCACGATCGATGGGAATGGCATTCAGAGAGAGCGCCGCCAACGTTGCCTTCCAGCGTTTGTCGAAGAAGTAGTCGGCTGCTGCCGCAACCACGAGCTTCGAGCGCCACGGTTCGGGAACGGTGACGGCCATGACCGCTGTATCGAGGTGGGAGTGGTGGTTGGGAGTGAAGATCAACGGCGGAGGATCGTCGTGACGTGAGAGATCGGTGAGACGGTCGGTTCCGTGGACTCGCGGACTCGCAACCGCCGACACCATCAGGCGCACCGGGCCATTGACAATGCCGCGGCGAACCGCTCGGGCGGGTGCTCGTCGCGCCCAACGCGTGTCGTAGTCGGCGCCCAACGTGGACTGCTTCTCCGGAACGTCCACACCGAGGGGCACCGTTGGTGGCAGTAGGGGAAAGCCGCGGCGATAGGTTCGTCGCGCGATCGGATGGAGAGCGCGTTCGGCTAGATCGCCGAGTCGCGCGGCGCGGGCGAGACCGCTCGGCTTCCATGGTGCGTCGTCACGTCTGGGCATCGGCTCTCTCCGCTCAGATAACATCGGCCACGAGAAGTGGCGGCGTGTGCAGGTGCGTGATGGTGGGAGTGCGACCGACGACATCGCTCGCAATCTCCAACGCATCGTCCATGGTCGTTGCTGGAACAAATCCCAGTCGACGAACTGTCTTAGGATCTCCGCCGACGACGATGACACGTCCGCAGTGCTTCAAGGCATGGCTGCCCCAGTACCACATATAGAAGGGATGAACCCCGTGGTAGGCGTACGTGGTTCGATAGAGATGCTTGTACCACTCGTCTTCGGCGTACTGCTTCTCCCACTTCTGGGACATCACATGTGGGTCCGTGGTGTCCGAGAGCACCTGCTCGAAGAAGTCGATGTAGGACGGGTGGTGGACCGGGTGGAAGTCGGGGGGAGTGGGATGGGTCATGATCACGACGCCTCCTTCTCGAACGAGAGGCATACCGCGGTACATGTTGAAGTAGTAGCCGAGCCCCATGCACATCACGAGAATGGGATTCAGGATCGAATGAACGTTGTAGGGGCTGATGTACGGAATGCCCATTGTCAGGATGTCGGTCTGACCCTTGACCTCGACCAGCTGCTGGGCATAGACGTGCTCAGTCGTGATCCGATGGACAGCTTCGACCTCGCCAGCTTGAACGCTCGTCATCTGGTGTGGAGCCTCGATCGAGTGGAAGATGTTTCGCGCCATGCGGCGCGGTGTCCGCTTCAGGGCGGTCGTCGACGCAAGATATGTCATTCGGTCACGTGGTGACCACTCCCACTCGCGCTTGGCAAGAAATTCGAATGGCTGGGGAAAGGTGTCGGTGTTCAGAGTCGTCTCGATCTGGAAGATCTTGATTCCGCTGTCCATGATCACTTTGCCCATGCGCCAGTTGCTCTTGTGCAATTCACTGCGGTGCTGATCCATGAAACTTCGCGAGTGGATCATGGTTTCGGGATTGTGATGATGGCGCAACGATCGATAGGACGACAATCCGGTAGCCGTGCTCTTCCACCCTCCATCCATGGCGACGAGATTGATGTTGACGTAGATCAGCAGATCACTCTCGGCAGCCCGCTTGTTGATTTCGACGTCCTCGCCATGTGGGGTCGTTCCGAGATACTCGAGCGCTTCGGGATCTTCTGCATCGTGTTGGTAGAGCATGCCGCGCGGGGCGAACGCGTCGTAGACGCGATCGCCGACTGCATGGCGCAATTCGGCTTCTGTCATCCGACGGTGGAGTGCCAGGGCCGAGATGATGTGGACATCGTCGACGCCAGCTTCGGCAGCGAGATCGAGGACAGCTTCGATGATGCGCTGGCGGATGTCCGGTCGTCGCATCTTCGGCAAAGGCAAACTGACATCGTCGAATGCAATTGTCAATTTCATTCCCGGGAAGAGCTGTGCCGGCAGCGGATCCTGGTCGATGGGATCGAGCAGAGCTCGGCGGATCGCTCCATCGACGTCGGCGATGGCTGCGATCGGCTCGGGTGCGTAGATGACTCGGCTGCGACCAGCTGGCAGCTTCTCCAACGAGAAGTTCTCGCCTCTCCAGAAAAGGATGGGCGGCGTCGAACGGTCGACTTCGAGAACGAAACCGGGACGAGGCATCAGGATTGTTCCTTTCGGGACTGGGAGATATCGGGCCGAAGGTCGAAGGCGATCTTGACGGCTCCACGTCGGCCAGAATTTGCTGCGTGGGCAAGAGCATCCGAATACGACTCGAGTCTGTAGGTCGCGCTCACGAGACGATCGAGATTGCGTGACTGAGCCATCGCGATTGCGAGGTCGAACGTTCTGCGCTGTGTTCCATCGGGCAGAGTTTCGGTTCCGTAGGTGTACGCGCCTGCGATCACTGTTTCTCTGTGCCACAAGCCGGTGAGGTCGACGGACACTTGTGCGGGCATTCCGAGGAGGACGATGCGACCTCTTGGCCGCGTGAAACGAAGAGAGGCTGCGATGCTCTGCGAGTTTCCGACCGCATCGATGGTCGCGTGTGCACCACCTGACAGATAGTCGCCTACGACATGGCATCCCACTTCGCGACGAACAGCACGCGCAAGTTCATCGGGTGGTACTGCGGCGTCAGCCCCGAGCGATCGGGCGAGCGCTTGCTGGTGGGGATAGCGAGCGCCAACGATGATTCGGACTCCGGGCAGATACTCGCGCAGTCCTGCGATCGCACACAGGCCCATTGTTCCGGCGCCGAGTACGGCAACGACGGGCTGTTCGGACCGTTCGCGAGCAGCATGAACAGCTGGCCAGCAGGCCAGAGCCGCGTGAATGCCTCCTGCAGCCGGTTCGACGACGACTGCCATCTCATCGGTCATCGCAGCAGGAACCTCATGGAGCTGGCTTTCGTGGGCGATGAAATCGGTCGACCAACCACCACCCGTGGAGGAGCAGAAGCCGGTTTGGATTCCGGGTTTGAGGTGTCCTCCCACGAGGTGCCCGTAGTCGTCGCCGTCGCCGGGTGCTGCGCCTTCGAAGGGAAGTTCCAGCCCGCGTGCGGCGTGGCCGAGCACCGGCTCGAGAACCACACGTCGACCGTCCTCGGTGTCTGCCACGACTTCGTGCCCGGGAACGAATGGAAACGAGACCCAATCGTCGAAATACGTCGATGCGTGACCTTCCACCAACGCGAGGTCACTGCCACAGATCCCGGCAAGCCTCGGCTTCAGTCGGTGCCAACCCGGAGAATCTGGGAGTCGCGGTGCATCCTCGGTGACGATGTCGAGAGGCCCGAGTTTGGCTGCGGTGACAGTGCTGAGCGTGCTCGCGAGTCGAGCAGCGATGAACTTCGACGGTTTGCGCGAAACCTTCAGTGCCTTCATGACCCACTCCTCGAAGACCGGGTGCTGAAACGCTTCTGTTCGCGTTCAGCGACGAGGGGACCGATCGGGAGGCGCGGTCGGGGACCACCTGAAGCCTTGTCCCAATGTTCGACCAGCCATCCGCGCTTTCGAGCGATGGCGGCAAGACGGGTCTCGGGATTCACCGCGACGGGAAAGCCCACAGCTTCGAGCATGGGAAGGTCGCTGCTCGAGTCGGCATACGCAATCGATTCCTCGAGGCGGAGACCTTCAGCAGAGCAGTAATCGGCCAGTACCTGTGCCCGCGTCACTTCGCTAGGGGCCAGCCCACGACGAGCTACTGTATCGTATACAA
>JBJTGN010000380.1:0-3954 GCA_046093905.1 Actinomycetota bacterium | reverse complement strand
GCCGCTGATGTGAAGTAGGCCATCAACTCATCTCGGACGTTCATGTCGTCTGTCACCTGCTCGACTGCCGCAGCCATGTGCAAGAGCCAATGGTCTCGTTCCTTCGGGCCGATGAAGAAGGGCATGTGACGGAGGCGCAACTTCGGATGACCGCGCACCTCCATATAGGTCATCGGACCTCCCCAGTACTGGATCAGGAACAGGCGCAAACGCTCCTTCGCACCCTCGAGATCGCTGTGATCCGGATACAAGGGCCAGAGAACGTGGTCGGCCACTACGCCGGCATAGAAGTCGTCGACAAGGCGGGTGAAGAATTCCTCACCGCCCACGCGCTCGTACAGCGAAGCTTCATCTGCCATCACGAGACTCCATCAGATGGATCAGTCATGAGAACTGCGGTTCGTCCCATTCAGGGAACACATCGGGAAGCCCTTCGCTGACCTTGCCCGGAAACCGCGGCGCGCGCTTTTCGAGGAACGACATCACACCCTCACGAGCGTCATCGCTTGCTCCGCGCGAATTGATCGCTCGTGAATCCACTCGGTGGGCCTCCATCGGATGATCCGCACCGAGCATGCGCCAGAGCATCTTGCGCGTCAACGCCACCGAAACCGGCGCAGCGTTGTCGGCGATCTCCCGGGCAATTCCCTGTGCAACACCGAGGAGATCCTCCGGGGCGTGCACGCTGCGCACAAGACCCGCTTCCTTGGCCTCGGTCGCATCGATCATCCGTCCCGTGTAACACCATTCGGCAGCCTGTGAGATTCCGACGATGCGAGGTAGAAACCAACTGCTCGCGGCTTCGGGCACAATTCCTCGCCGGGCAAAGACGAAGCCGAAACGGGCGGCATCACTGGCAAGTCGGATGTCCATGGGGAGGGACATTGTCACGCCTACGCCGACTGCCGCACCATTGATGGCTCCGATCACAGGCTTGGTCGACTCGAAGATACGCAGTGCGACGAGACCACCTCCATCGCGCACGACGCCAGTCTTGGCGGCAACATCACTTCCACCCTTTGCAAACGTCTCGCCTCCGCCAGACAGATCTGCTCCGGCGCAGAACGCCCGCCCCGAACCGGTGACAATGACCGCCCGAACGTCATCATCGGCATCGATCTCATCGAAGGCGGAGATGATCTCCTTGAGCATTCGGTTCGTGAATGCGTTCAACTTGTCCGGACGGTGAAGTGTGATCGTGGCGACATTGTCAACCACTTCGTACAAGATTTCCTCGTAGGCCATGGAGCGACCCTAATGGGTGGTCAGACGTCGAGGAAACGGGAAGCCGCAATGCCAGAGCCAACAGCACCGGCCACTGCTCCGATCAGCAGGATCAACAACATGATCCAACGAACGAAGCCTCCCGTGACGACAAGAGCCGACAACTCCGTGTCGTCGAAGTCGAGAACGGCACCGGTCCAAGCCGAGTTCAGACCCCACAAACCACCACAGGCGAGAACAGCGCCGATCATTCCTTGGAGCAGCCCTTCCAACATGAATGGGATACGAATGAACCAGTTCGTGGCACCGACCAGTTTCATGACTTCGATCTCGCGCCGTCGAGCGAACATGGCTGTTCGAATGGTGTTCCAAATCAATCCGACTGCAACGATCAACAACACGATCGACATGGCAGTCGTTGCGACTCGAATGAATTGTGAAAGCCGAGCCACGACGTCGAAGACATCCTGCGCATATGCGACTTCTCTGACACCAGGCAGCAATCTGAACTGCTCCCCGAGTTCGCGGATCAGATTCGAGTCTTGTGCGAGAGGAACGACCTTGAATTGAGACGGAATATTCTCCGGCGTCAACAGACGCAGCGTGCCAGGGTCGCCCGCAAACAGTCGTTGCGCCTCGGCATAGCTGGCTGCCTGATCGAGGTATTGGAGTTGTTCGACATCGATGATCGACGGCTGCGATCGGAGCGCCTGTTCGATCACCTGAATTTGCTCCGGAGCTGCGTCGGATCGAACGTAGACGATCAACTCGACATCGCCCTTCCAGCGCGTCAGCAAGTTGTCGAATGCTCGTTGGATCAGAAATGTCGTGCCGACGAGCAGGAGCGACACCGCAGAGGTGATGATGGCAGCCGCCGTCAATGTGACGTTTCTCTGAAAGCTTGCCCACGTCTCGCGAAACGCATAACTGATTCGCGTCAGCATCAGTTGTAGACCCCGCGCTCCTGGTCACGCACAATGACGCCGCGGTCGAGCTGGACCACCCGGCGGCGCATCTGGTTCACGATGCGCTGGTCGTGGGTAGCCATGACCACGGTCGTCCCAGTGTTGTTGATGCGATCGAGAAGCCTCATGATTCCTTCGCCGGTAGCCGGGTCGAGGTTTCCTGTGGGCTCGTCTGCGAGCAGAATCAGCGGACGATTCACAAAGGCTCGGGCGATCGACACTCGCTGTTGCTCTCCACCGGAGAGCTGATGCGGAAAGCGATCCTCTTTGCCGGCCAGCCCCACGAGTTCCAATACGGCCGGAACTTGCTGTCGAATCACATGCTTGGGTCGACCAATGACCTCGAGGGTGAAAGCCACGTTCTCGAACACTGTCTTGTTGAGCAGGAGCTTGTAGTCCTGGAAGATGTTTCCGATCTTGCGGCGAAGAAACGGCACCTTTGAGTCCGCCATGGAATTGATGTCGCGACCGACGACCCACACCGATCCGCGCTCTGGCTGCTCCTGCCGGTTCATCAGCCGCAACAGAGTCGACTTCCCCGATCCCGAGGGGCCGACCATGAAAACGAATTCACCTTTCGAAATTTCGAAAGATGCATCTCGGACAGCAGGGGCTTCCGATCCATATGTCTTTGTCACACTGTCGAGGCGAATCATCGATGTCTCCGAGCCCCGCCGACTGATCAGGTCCAGCCGACTCGAGCCTTCAGGCTACCAGTGGACCAAACTCAGGTACCGTCACCGGAACGGCGCCATTGAAGGTACCCCTCCATGAATTCGTCCACGTTTCCATCGAGAACTTCGGACACGCTGCTCGATTCGATATTCGTCCGGAGGTCTTTGACCATCTGATACGGCTGGAGCACATAGCTGCGGATCTGACTTCCCCAGCCCACAGTCGCCTGCTTCCCGGCGATGCGATCCAGTTCGGCCTGGTGTTCTTCCTCGATTCGAGCAGCAACCATCGCTCGCAAGCGATTCATTGCTTTCTCTCTGTTCTGAAGTTGGCTGCGTTCTTCCTGCGAAGACGCAACCAATCCAGTTGGCTCGTGAATCAGCCGCACTGCCGATGAAGTCTTGTTGACGTGCTGCCCTCCGGCCCCCGAAGCTCGGAAGACCTCCATGCGAATGTCACTTTCGTTGATCTCGACGTCGGGATCGTCCATCACCGGCCAAACTTGCACGGCGGCGAAACTCGTCTGCCGGCGACCCTGATTGTCGAATGGGCTGATTCGAACGAGCCGATGAGTTCCACGCTCGGACGTCATCAGGCCATATGCATAGCGACCTTTGATGGTGAACTCCGCCGACATGATCCCAGCTTCAGTAGCCGGAGAGATGTCGTCGATCTCGACGATGAATCCGCGTCGCTCCGCCCACCGTTGGTACATCCGCAACAGGATCTCACTCCAGTCCTGAGCGTCGACACCCCCATCTTTTGCATTGATCTGCACGATGCAGTCCGCTTCGTCGTGTTCTCCCGTGAACAGGCTTCGCAATTCGAGTTCACGCAATGATCGAGCGAGGTCGGTCAGGCCTGATTCGATATCGCCCTCTTGCGAAGCATCGTCCACTTCGCGAGCCATCTCGTGCAGCACCTCGACATCGTCGAGTTGACCGGAAAGTGTGTCGAAGAGGTCGATATCTCCTTTGACGTTCGAGTACTCCGCATTCAACTTCTTGGCCAGATTCTGGTCGTCCCACAAGTCGGGACGCGAGACCTCCGCCTCCAGTTCACGCAAGCGCTCACGCTGGCTGTCGATACG
>JBJTGN010000379.1:0-6222 GCA_046093905.1 Actinomycetota bacterium | reverse complement strand
GGCTCGTGAGCGGGTCCGCCACTACATCGACCACGGCTGCACATGCCCGATCCTCTACCCCCTCGGCGATGTCCGAGCAATGATCGACACTTTCGCCCATTGGGATGGCAAGTCCTGAGCCGAACCCGACGGAAAGTCCTGAGAAACGCTGGACGAGACAATTCGGTTCTTCGGCGTTCGAGAGGTTGAACATTTTGTAAACTCGCCGAATGTCCGTCCTTTCCCCGACCAGCGTCGACCAACTTCTGGAGATGCTGGCCGCAGATCCACAGGCCGATGTGATCTCTGGAGGCACGGACTTCATGGTCGAAGTCAACCTTCATGGGCGCCGGCCGGAGACTGTGATCAGCTTGCGTCGGGTCGCAGAACTCCGTGAATGGTCGTACCGTTCCGCTCGCTCACTCGTCACGATCGGGGCAGGCCTTCCGTACGCGGAGATGGAACACGGCGAGATCGCCCGACTCGTTCCCGCTCTCGCCCAGGCAGCCCGCACCGTCGGCTCGCCTCAGATCCGAGCTGCCGGAACGATCGGTGGAAATCTCGGAACCTGCTCGCCCGCTGGCGACATCCTTCCCGTCATCGCAGCACTCGATGCGACCATCCACGTCATCAGTGCTGATGGGATGCGCGATGTGTCCTGGAACGATTTCATGCTCGGAGTGAAACGCAATGCGCTTCAGCCCGGCGAGATCGTTCATTCGGTCAGCATGCCCGTCATCGACGGTTGGCAGGGTTACGCGAAGGTCGGTACCCGAAACGCCATGGTCATTTCGACTGCCTCAGCATGTCTAGTCCGCGACGCAGAGGAGGGATTGGTCACGATTGCGCTCGGTGCAGTCGGCCCGACTGTCATTCGATGCTTCGAAGCTGAGCGGTGGCTCGCAACGACGACGGGACTGCGACACGGCGGTTCAGTGAGCGAAGAGGTCGCCAGCGATTTCGGGCGACGTGTCGCCCATGAGGCCAAGCCCATCGACGACCACCGCTCGACTGCTGAATACCGACGCCATGCTGTCGGCGTTCTTGCCACCCGACTCTTGAAGAGGTCCTTCTCATGAAGACGAACAATGTCCCGACGACTCCCACTCCTTTGAACGAGCACTACTCGCTTCGAGTCAACGGCCGAGATCTCCCCGTCCAGGATGCGTGGGTCGGCGAAAGCCTTCTCTACGTACTCCGTGAACGCCTTGGTCTCCCGGGGGCAAAGGGCGCCTGTGAACAAGGCGAGTGCGGAAGTTGCACCGTGATCATGGATGGATCAGCAGTGTGTTCGTGTCTCGTTCTGGCCGCGAGCGCAACGGACAGTGAAATCTTGACCGTCGAGGGTCTTGGTCCCGATGGCTCACTCACTGATGTTCAGCAAGCGTTCCTGGCTGCTGGCGGTGTGCAATGCGGCTTCTGCACACCTGGATTCATCGTCGCAGTCCATCATCTGCTCGACGAGAACCCCTCACCATCCGATCTCGAGATCAAGGAAGCGTTGTCGGGAAACATCTGTCGCTGCACGGGATACGGGCGAATTCTGGAAGCGGTGCGTACCGTCGCCGATCAGCGCGGTCAGGAGTCCTGACATGAGCTCCCTTCTCACTGATCAGACAACGCGACCGGGAACGCTCGGAACGAACGCGTCCCGCCCCGATGGTGTCGCAAAGGTCCAAGGCGGTTTTGCCTTCTCGAGTGACATGTGGGCCGACAACATGCTCTGGGGAGCCACTTTGCGAAGCCCGCATCCGTACGCGCGTATCGTGTCGATCGATGTCACTGCCGCCTGGGCGATCCCTGGAGTCGAGACGATCATCACCGCCGAAGACGTTCCCGGCAAACTCACGTATGGCTTGATCGTTCAGGACCAACCCGTCTTCGCCCCCGTCGGTGGGTACGTACGCTACGCAGGTGAACCGGTCGCCGCAGTTGCCGCCGATCATCCCGAGACGTGTAAGCGAGCACTTGCCGCCATCAAAGTCGAATACGAAGTTCTCCAACCGGTGACTGATGCTGAGGCATGCATCTCGGGTGCGGCTCCGCAGATCCACCCCGATGGCAACATCTTCCGTCACCAACGGATCGTCTGCGGAGATGCCGACATTGTCGGCGAGGTCCAGGTAGAAGGCACGTACGAAGTAGGCATGCAGGATCAGGCATTCCTCGGTCTCGAGGCTGCCCTTGCCATCCCCGACCCAGGGGGCGCTGGAGTCGAGTTGTACATCGCAACCCAATGGCTCCACGAAGATCGCAAGCAGATCGCCGAATGTCTGGCGCTTCCCGAAGACAAGGTTCGCCTCGTCCTCGGTGGCGTGGGTGGCGCGTTCGGCGCTCGTGAGGACATCAGCCTCCAAGTACACACCTGCCTGCTCGCCCTTCGCACCGGTCGACCCGTCCGGATCGCTTACGGACGTGAGGAGAGTTTCTATGGACACGTCCATCGCCATCCAGCGCAGATCTGGATGCGCCATCATGCGGATCGCTCGGGGAAAATCGTCAAGGTTGAGAGCCGGATGGTGTTCGATGGTGGAGCCTACTGCAGCACGTCGCCCGCTGTTCTGATCAACGGCATCACACACACTCAAGGGCCCTACAAGTGCGATAATGCGATCGTCGACGGCTGGGCAGTGCGCACCAACAATCCTCCCTGTGGAGCAATGCGCGGTTTCGGCGTCGTTCAAGCTTGCTTTGCTCATGAGAGCCAGATGGAGAAGTTGGCGTCGGTCCTTGGCATGTCTCCCGTAGATGTGCGCCTCATCAATGCCATGGAGACTGGTGACAAGTTGATTACCGGCCAGGTCATGGACAGTGTCGCTCCCGTCGCGCAGTGCATTCGGGAGACAGCCGAGATCCCCCTCCCTCCTCCCCTCGATCCGAACGCGAACGAACTCTCGGTTCCCGGTGGCACAGGATTGACGGCTCTTCCGTCCAATATCCGACGCGGTGTCGGCTGGGGTGTGAGCATCAAGAACCTCATGTACTCCGAAGGATTCGACGATTATTCGACTGCGCGCTGTCGCATGGAAAATGGAGTCGTCACGCTCAAGTTTGCGACATCTGAAGTCGGGCAGGGATTCACGATGCTGGCCCAGCAGATCGCTCGCACGATTCTCGGCGTGGACGAAGTTCTCCTCGACACCATCGACACCCAGGTGGGATCTGCAGGCTCCACCTCCGCGAGCCGCCAGACCTGGATGAGCGGCGGAGCAGTAGACGCAGCGTGTCGCGCAGTTCTGTCCGACCTTCTCGATCACGCAGCTTCGTCTCGTTCCCTCGATCGACAGTCTCTGACGATCGAGGGAACCGACATCGTGGACGCCTCGACAGGGTTGCGTTACCCGGTTGTCGAAATCGCTCTCGGAGTCGAGTTCGATCGCACCGAGGAATATCACCATCCCGCGACCGAAGACCTCGACGAAAATGGCCAGGGCAATTGCCATGTGGCATTCGCCTTCGTGGCTCACCGAGCCGTCGTGGATGTCGACCCTGATCTCGGTCTGGTCAAGGTCGTGCAGATCGCGACAGCTCAGGACATTGGACGAGTTCTCAATCCTCTCTCGGTACAGGGCCAGATCGAAGGCGGTATCGCCCAGGGTCTCGGTCTGGCGGTGATGGAGGAAATTGTCGTGGCGGACGGCAAGGTCCGAAATCCGAGCTTCACCGATTACCTGCTGCCCACCTTCCTGGATGCTCCCGATGTGGACATCCGTCTGATCGAGGAATGGGAACCGAAGTCACCCCTCGGTGCCAAGGGAGTCGGTGAACCGCCGTTCATCTCAGTGACTCCGGCCATCGCAAATGCCATTCGCAATGCCGTTGGCAAGGAACTGCCCCGAGTGCCAGTGCGTCCATACGACATCTGCCTCTAGGAGATTCCTAGTCGCACGAGTACGTCGTCGGGGGCATCGATCGAGCCCAAAGCGTCTCTCAAGTTTTCGATCATGTGATTCTCGAGGTCAGAAACTGGTTCCTCTGGTCCCGCCGCAAGATTGCGAGTTTGACCTGGATCACCTCGACGTTCGTACAAGAGATGACGATCGATCAATCCGCCATAGGCCCAGAATGGAAGAAGGTCGCCTTCGACAAACGGTTGACGAATGACAGGGACGCCGGTACCTGGCATCGATTCAAGAGTGGCACGTTGGTCGGGACGCGGCAGTCGAAGATCAGGTCGACCGTTCACCGGCATTGTGCTCCACCTGTTCGACCACATGGAGAGTGGAAATCCGCTTCCGACCGAACCGCGTGTATATGTGTGGTCCTGGGTGATCAACTGCACCTCGCGGCCCCAATAACCCGTGAGAGCCCAATCACGAACAAACGTCTCTCCAGCTGTAACCGCAGGAACGAGAGAATGCCCATGAACTCGATGGCCAACCGAAACGCCGAATATGTCACAAATCGTGGCGTGAATATCGACAGTTGTCGTCATTGCATCGATGCGTTGGGAGGTGATACCTGGCCAGCGGATCATCAGTGGGATATGTCCTAGCGGGTCGTGGATCGGATATCCCGGCTTTCCCCAGACGTCTCGTTCCCCAAGGTAGAGACCGTGATCTGTACAAACAATGACAACCGTCTCCGATGCCACGGTGGAGTTGTCCACGGCGTCGAGCAACTCGCCGAACCAATGATCGATCATCGAGAGCTTTGCACTGTAGGCAGCGCGCAAAGATCGCTCTTGAGGCTCGTCGATGAGGCCACGCGCATGAGCGTCAACTGCATAGGGCGGCCAGATCATCCACGGATCCGAACTATGACTGCGGTACCTCGAGGCCCACGGCTCTGGCGTGTCGAAAGGCTCGTGGGGATCGAACTCGTCGACGATGAGCAACGTACGCTCGTGTGCCGATGCATGTTGTGAGAACCACTCCGCAGCAGCTCGCATCGTCTTTGCTCCCGGAAAATCGTTCTCGGATCGAAACCAAGTTCTCGAATCCTCATAGGCAAAATGTCCTCGTGGATGTGGTTCGACAGGGAGAGCTGGCGACCCGATCCAACTTGGATCTGGTCGAGTTCTCCATGGATCACTTTCATGCCCACGCAAATATTCCCACGCACCAAAATCGACGTGATAGTTCTCTCCTCCGACCTCGAACAGGTGAGGGTGGTCAGACACCAACATGGTCGTCACCCCTGCAGCTCGCAAATCGAACGTGATTGCATCTTCCCAGATTTCGATCGATCCCCATGGGCGCCACAGAAAGTCCCATGACCCCACAAGTAGATCGTGCCGAGCAGGCATACACGGCAGAGATCCTGTGTGATGGCGTTCGAAGATCGAGGAGTTCTCCGCCATGCGATCCAAATTCGGTGTGTCGACGCTCCACGGACCTTCACTGTTGTACATCGACAGTACGTCGCGTTTCAGACTGTCCAGCAAGACCACAACGACATGCTTCGGCATCGGAAGTGCGGATGAAGTCGGATCTTCTAAATCGCTACTCAATCTCGTCATCGTCACCACGAATCGATGTTCGGTCGCTTCTTCGCTCGACGGACCTGCGGTTTCCACGACTCCAGGACAGCCATGATCCAACGTCGAGTATCCGCGGGGTCGATCACGTCGTCGATCTCGAAGTGTGTTGCAACGGACAATGCCTTGCCGTGTTCGTACATGCGGTCGACCATTGTTGTGAAAGCGGCCTCGCGTTCGACTGGGTCGTCGATGCCTTCGAGTTCCTTGCGGTATCCGAGTCGAACAGCGCCCTCGAGACCCATGCCGCCGAACTCACCAGTGGGCCATGCAACGGTGGCCAATGGAGCCTTCGTACTGCCTGACATCATCGCCTGGGCGCCGAGCCCATAGCTCTTTCGCAAGACGACCGATACGACGGGAACGGTGATGTTGACGCCTGTGACGAAAAGTCGACTGCAATGGCGGACAAGTGCTGTCTCTTCCACCTCAGGACCGACCATCATTCCGGGTGTGTCGACAAGAGTGACTCTCGGAATATCGAATTCATCGCACAGTTGCATGAATCGAGCTGCTTTGTCGGCTCCGTCACTGTCGATCGCACCTGCCAAGTGATGAGGGTCGTTCGCAATGATCCCCACAGCTCGTCCTTCGACACGAGCGAGCGCCGTCACGATTCCCCGTCCAAAGTGTCGACGAAGCTCGAGAACGGAGTCTGTGTCGCACAAGTGCTCGACCACGACACGCACGTCATAAGCCTTGACGCGGTTTTCGGGAATTGCACTCCGCAGGACGGATTGGTCCGGCGTCGCCCATTCGCTCAG
>JBJTGN010000378.1:0-3119 GCA_046093905.1 Actinomycetota bacterium | reverse complement strand
TCTCTTCCATATCGACAGCACCAGGTTCCCCGGTGGTCACATCTTCACCTGGCACTTCTTGACCCTCCCCCGGTTCGATGACTCCGAGTGACGGGTCGTCGCTGGATTGGCCCGCATCCACGGTCTCGATGTAGTCGTCCGAAATCGCCGAGACCGTATAGCGGGGCTCGTAACCGAATTCATCCGGCTCAGCGAGGAACGCGTAACCCGGGATCAGATAGACGGAACCATCGACGCCGTAGAGCATCACCAGTTCTTCCTCGACGTCGACGATCGGAACCACGATCTCGCTGCCGACCGCCTCTCCCGAGGCTGCGGCAAGATCTTCCGGAGCGCCGGTCAGTTGATCGACGAAGGAGGACTGCTGCTCGTTCAGCCGCTCCAGCGCCGACGACGTTCCGATTCGGCTGTACTTGGCCAACTCCTCGACGGGAGCCAGGACTCCGCCGGCCCAGACGATGCGGCTTCCTTCGCCGTAGCTGACGCTCCACGACAGAGGGCTACGCACTCCGCCGACTTTCAAGAATCCGGTCACGCTCGATCCATAGGAGTCCGAGAACACTTCGATCTCGAGAGCATCGAGATCGACGCCGAGGTCCGACATCAGGTCGGAGAACATCGAGAGCGCTTCGTCTTCGGTGGGCACGTCCTGAGGCAGCCCGCCGTCGGGACACAGCTCCTCCTGCTCGATCTCCTGAGTCTCGACACCGGGCTGAGGTGCCTCGGTGTCGGCAACGACCACTGAATCGGTCACCGGCGTCGGAGGAGCAACAGGTGTGATCTCCGATGTTTCGACACATGCTGGATCCACCAGCGTTTCCGACATGGGTGGCGAGTAGTTCCAGAAGTGCAGTGCGTCACCACCGATGAAGATCGACGGCTGACTTCCATCCATCGAACCGGCGAAGTATCCCCCACCCATCTGCGCCGACTGAGGCTCGATCTGCCCCTCGATGCCGAAGATTCGCATCAGCATCTCGACATCGTCCGAGGACGGCTCACCTTGTTCGATGACATATGCAGTGGCTGAACCGTCGAGAACGGGGAGTTCGGCCGCGAGTTCGAAGCGCATGTTCGCCAACATCGTCATGTCGGACCCCGCGGTGCCGTCTACCGATCCCCCGCCGATGCTGTTCAGGCCCTCAGTCGCGGCAATTCGCTCGAGTGGAGCATCTGCGACGATTCGAAGAGTTGGTGGCTCTGCAGCACTCCCACCGCCACAGGCGACAAGCGCAAGAGAGGAGACGGCGATCAATGCGAACGATCGGCGCAGCGTGGTTCCTGAAGACTGGATCATGTCGTTTGGACGTCCTTTGAGTCTGTGAAGTTCCCAGGTTGTCACACGTCGAAGAGCGCCGAGACGAATTCGTCGGTGTCGAAGGGCACGAGGTCGCCAACAGTCTCACCCACTCCGACGAACTTCACCGGCAACCCGAGTTCCGATTCGATAGCGAAGACGATTCCGCCCTTGGCGGATCCGTCGAGCTTGGTGAGAACGACCCCAGTGACTCCAGCAGCCTCGGAGAATTGGCGTGCTTGCGCAAGTCCGTTCTGACCTGTGGTCGCATCGATCACGAGAAGAACTTCCGTCACCGAACCCGGTTCGCGATCAGCGATACGTCGAACCTTTCGCAACTCATCCATCAAGTTCGACTTCGTGTGCAGGCGACCTGCGGTGTCAGCAATGATCAGGTCGTAGTCGCGTGAAGCACCGCGCTGAATCGCATCGAAAACCACGGAACTCGGGTCACCGCCCTCGCTCCCGCGCACCACGTCGACTCCGGTGCGCTCACCCCACATCTCCAACTGCTCAGCAGCGGCAGCGCGAAAAGTGTCACCGGCGGCGAGCAAGACCTTGCGACCGGCAGCTGCCTGCTGAGCGGCCAATTTGCCAACGGTCGTCGTCTTTCCCACGCCATTCACGCCCACCAACAGCCAGACGTCGATGCGTCCGGATTCGACGGTGCCAGATGACATCGCACGCGGTCCGCGAAGCAGCGTTCCCATCAAGGCAGAACGCACTGCAGCGACAAGTTCTTCTCCATCGCGAATCTCTTTCGCATCGACGCGACCGCGCAGGTCCTGAAGAACAGAGTTCGTGACACTCACGCCGACATCGGCACGCAGGAGCATCGCTTCGAGGTCGTCCCACGTTTCGCGAGTGATACCAGATCTCTGCCGGATACCGCCGAGAGATGTCGAAAAGACTCCTGCAGTTCGACTCAATCGATCGCGAATCGACGAAGGACGAACGGTTGAAGCATTTGTGCCTCCCTCGTTAGTCGACTTCGACTCGGTCGGGCGACCCGCACGTCGACGAGCAGCAATGACGACCCCGAAGCCGAAGACGAGCGTGACTGCAATGAGTACGAGGATGGTCGTCTGAGCGTTCACGCAGGTCCACCCCCTGCGATGGCAGCGGATCGCTCGGTGACGACCTTGGAGGAACCTCCCGGCTGCATACTCACACCGAGCAGGCTGTCTCCAGCTTCCATGGTTCGCTTCTGGTGAGAGACGATGAGCAACTGGGCCTCGCGTCGGAACTCGGAGATGAGGCCCAAGAAGCGGTGCAGGTTCACATCATCGAGCGCTGCCTCGACTTCGTCCATGACGTAGAACGGAGAGGGCCGGCTTCGGAAGACTCCGAAGAGGAACGCGAGAGCCGTGAGACTTCGCTCTCCACCCGAAAGCAGGCTGAGCTTCTTCACGTTCTTGCCGCCTGGCTTGGCTTCGACCTCGATACCCGTGTTCAAGAGGTCATCGGGATTGGTGAGCTGGAGCCGGCCGGTACCACCGGGGAACAGACCGGCGAACAATTGACTGAAATTGCTGCTGACGTCTGCGAACGCACTTGCGAACACCGACTGGATTTCCGTGTCGATGGCCGCAATCACCCTCATCAGTTCGCGACGAGTGCTGCGAACGTCTTCCAACTGCTCCTCGAGGAACTTGTGACGCTCCTGGAGGGCGTTGAATTCCTCCAGTGCGAGGGGGTTGATCGGGCCGAGTAGCCGGATCTCGCGCTCAAGGTCCTTCACGCGTGTCACGGCACTGACGCCCTCGGGAAGCGGCGGCTTGGGCGCCGCGATCGCCTCGTCCGGCTCGACGGCAAGCTCGCG
>JBJTGN010000377.1:0-6923 GCA_046093905.1 Actinomycetota bacterium | reverse complement strand
CACCGTCGAGAGCGAGAGCGATACCTACACCGGACAGCCCGACGAGAACGATCCCGCAGACGACTGCGATCAAGTTCCGGCTCGTACCCCGACGAATCGAGAAGACAGCACCGACGAACAGAATGAGTGCGCCCGCAATCGCAAACACGATCGGACCGGCTTCTTTCGACAAGGCGAGCATGATCCGCGAGAACGACAAGACGACAACAGCGAGAACGAGTGCCGCTGCAATCGGGATCTCGAGCGGATGCACGACCCACGAGCGAACCTTCTCGTTGTAGGCCGAGTTCGCCGACGCTCGTTCAGACCAGTTCGACACCATCCATTCACCGAGCATGGCGAAGACGAGTGCGATACCGACTTTGAAGATGCCCGGAGAACTGATGAGTCCGATCACCATGAAACCGAACGACAGACCGAGTCCGAGCGGCCACCAGCTGCGGCCAACCGAACGGCGAGCAGCAGGAGCAGTCGCATGGGCGGCGACCTCCGTGGACAACACGTGCCCGTCCCGGATGAACGACGCAATGGTTCCGAGGAAGATGAGCGCCGTTGCAACCGACGCCAGTGCCACGACACCGATCGAGCCGCCGTCGTTCGCGATGAACCAGACAATGGCTGCGACGATCGAAAGACTTCCGAGGCCGTAGAGGAGTTTGGATCCAGTTGTGATCATGCTTTTCGTCCCGTCACTTCTGCACGTAGATGACGAACCAGACAGCAGTGAAGGCCGCTGTCAGGAAGTACCAATAGAGGGCATGCGATGACACCACTTCCAGTTCCTTGGTGCGCCCACCGAGATATCGGAAGGCCGCAACTGCGGTGAAGATGATGCCGGTCATCAGCAAGAAAGTCATCGCACCCGTTGCTGCATAGAACATCGAGTGGAACGCTCCGTCTCGGGCTCCAACGCCCATCTGGGTCCAGATGAAGATCTGCGCATTGAGAGCTGCAAGTCCGACGATCACTGTCATGCCGAGAGCCGCGCCTGTGTGGGCGCGGTCCTGCCTCTTTGCCGAGTACACAGCCCATTGCGCCATGACACATGCAACGAAGAAAGCAATCCACATCATGTTCGCCGCAACTTCAGGCACGATGATGTTCTCGGGCATCCAATCCTTGATGAAGCCACGCTTCACCGACTCACGCAACGGTGCATCGGCTCGGAACTGCAACCACGTGGCGAGCATTCCGCCGATGAGCATGGTTCCCATGGCACAGGCGATCGCCGTGCCGAGGAAGATCTGGCGGCGAGGTGCTGGCGCGGCTGCTGCGGGGAGAGCAAGCATCAGGCGTCCTTCCCAGTCGATGAGGCCTTCATGTCGGCCAAGGGTTCGGATGATTGAACGACGAAGACGTCCACGAAGTTGTCATCCGGCGGTGGTGACGACGTAGCCCATTCGAGCGTCGAGCCGTTCCACGGGTCATCGCCTGCGGATTCACCAGTGGTGAAACTCTTGGCGGCGAGAGCAATGAAGGCGACGGTCGCAAGCAACATCAACAGGAACCCAATGGCCGTCAGCGCATTCCACAGTTCCTGCGGACCGCTGTATTCGAATCCGTCGAGGACGCCTGCTGGCTGATTGGCGAATCCCGCCACCATGTACGGAAGCGAACCGAGAACGGTGCCCAAGAACGCGACCAGCGCGAGAGGAATGGCTGCCTTGTCGGGAATTCGGCGACCCCACAACTTCGGACCCCAGTAGCAGATGCCGCCGAAGGCCACGGCTGCGGCACCGAAAGTGATGCCGACGTATTCACCGGCTTCGAAGATCGTCCCAGCAAGTCCTGCATCCTCGATCGTGCGCAGGATCATCGCGGCTGCACCCTCGAGGATTCCGATCAGACCGAGAACGACGAACACGAGTGGCGCCGCGATCCTCGGCTTGCCCTCTTTCAAGGACAACAACACGAGGCCGACGATCGCCAAGATGCCGACGACGGGAAGAACGTTGAGCAGAACGAACGGGAGGAGATCTGCGATCTTGGTTCCGAGACCTGCGAAGAAGCTGTCGCCGCCCCAGGGCAGGGTGACCGTCGTCTGGGTGACCGCGCTGACACCTGCGATTGCAACGACGCCGAGAAGGATGAAAGCCACGGGGCGTTCGACCAATCGACGACGGGTGAGCACCGGAACTGCATCCAGTGCGATGCCAAGGGCGGGAATCGCCAGCAGATAGGTGAAGGGCTGCGATGTCGCCCAGCCGATCCATTCGTTCACGCCCTTGTTTCCGCCGAAGCCCAGTCGTGCATAACGGTGGTCGACATAGACGTACACGGTCGTGCCGATGAGAACCGGCACAGTGATGAGCAGCGATGCCGCTCCGACGAGCGACGACCACGAGAACAGCGGTGCGCGCAACAAGCCCATCCCAGGTGCTCGCGAGGTCAATGCAGTGACGGTGATGGAGGTTGCTGTCATCCCCACACCGATCAACATGACAACGAACGAGGCCAAGTAGAGGTCTACGAGATCGGAATCTCCGCCGCCAGGGCCGCCGTTACCGAAAATGGATGCGACCATCAGACCGAGACCGGTCAGCCACAACCAGAAGCCGCTCGCAGCGAGACGCGGGAACGACAACGACCTCGAGCCGATCTGCAGTGGAAGAACTGCGACGGCCAAACCCAACAGCAGCGGCAAGACTCCGCCGAAGGTCATGAGGTTGCGAGCAAGGGCCAGAACTTGTGTTGCTGCGCCTTCGTCCAAGATCTGATAGCCGTTGGCATCGATGCGCTCGAAGGCGACGAGCACGGCGACGATGAGACCGAAGAGCAGACCTGTCAGTCCTGCACCGATGTGCAGACGTCCGACGATCTTGTGATCGGCAGAAGTCAGCCATGTCGCGATGGCTGGAGTCGGCGCTGACACTTCAGCAGCGTGGTGCGTATCAATTGATGTCATTCGAAATGGCTCGCTTCACGCGCAACGAGAGGAGACGAACTCCTCGAGGATCACAGAACAATTTCCGGTTCTGACATTATCCCCTGACATCAGGACCGACCGAAATCCCAGAAGATCCCAAGCGCACAAGGATGCGCCCCGGTCGCTCCTCAGGACCCGCTGCCGACCAGGACGTCCACGGCCATGGCCACGAACAGGACCGTCACGTAGGTGATCGAAAAGGCGAAGACCCTCATCGACCGACCGGGCGACGGATTTCGGCCGAGCATCACCACACTCGCGAGGAACCCCGCACCGAGAACCGCTGCAGAAGCCATATAGATGACTCCGAGCCCCCCGACCGGACCCAGAATCAGGGTGCAAGCTGTCAACAGGACCGTGTAAACGGTCATGTGGCGGATGGTTTCTCCCATCGATGCCACCGTAGGAAGCATCGGAACATTCGCGGAGCGGTAGTCGTCCGCATGGCGAATCGCAAGCGCCCAGAAGTGGGGCGGAGTCCACAAGAAAATTGCTACGAACAGGATCACCGGCTCCCAGTCGAGCGAGTTCTGCACTGCGGCCCAGCCCACGAGGACCGGAACGGCTCCTGCAGCACCGCCGATGACGATGTTCTGGCGACTCGTGCGCTTCAGCCACAAGGTGTAGACGAACACGTAGAACAGCGTTGCGCTGAGGGCGAGAATCGCAGACAGCAAGTTCGCGCCGACCCACAAGATCCCAAACGCAGCAACTTCGAGGCCGATGGCGAACACGAGGGCAGCGCGCGGTGAGATCAGTCCGGTGACGAGGGGCCGTGTGCGGGTGCGTTCCATCAAGGCGTCGATGTCTCGATCGACGACCATGTTGATGGCGTTGGCCCCGCCCGCTGCCAAGGTTCCACCGAGAAGAGTGATCAGGATCAGATCCCAAGCAGGCCAGCTGTCGGCGGCCAACACCATCGTCGGAACCGTTGTGATCAACAGAAGTTCGACGACGCGCAACTTCATCAGCGCGACGTATCCGCCGAGCACTGTGGTCGGCTCTCGTCGAGATCCGTGAGCCGCAACTCCACCTGGTGCCAGGCGTGAAGGAACCAGTGGACGAGAGCCGACGGACATCGAGATGATCGTATGGGGGTGCGAAAGGGTCCACAAACCGCGACAATGACACTGTGAACAGAGATGGCGTGACTCTCGTCGCCGCCGCTCCTTCGACGATCGAGCGGCCACGAGTCGGTGAACAGAGTTCCACCGACGAATCAACGGATCAGCCGTGGATCGTTCTCGTCTGGAACGATCCGATCAACTTGATGAGTTACGTCACCTTCGTGTTCCAGAAGTTGTTCGGCTACACCCGCGAGAAGGCCACCAAGTTGATGCTCGACGTCCACGAAAAAGGCCGAGCAGTCGTCTCGAGCGGCACCCGTGAAAAAGCCGAAATGGACGTCTATCGACTGCACGAGCACGGCTTGTGGGCAACCATGCACAAAGACGGCTCGGGCGACGAGGCGCGCTGACATGGCACGTCGTCGACTTCCCTTCGAGTACTCGAAGAAGAACGGATACCGATGCAACCTGGACTCCGACGAGATCCATCTGCTGCGCCGACTCCTCGGCGAAGTTCGCGAATTGCTGACGACCACAGGTGCCGACGACCCGAAGATGCAGAGGCTCTTTCCTCCTGCGTACGACCAGGATGTCGATGCCGAAGCGAATTCCGACTACCGGCGATTGATGCACGATGAACTCGTCGCCAGTCGACTCGATTCACTCGCAACGATCGATGAGATCTTCTCCGAGACATCTGCCGAGGAGGGTGCTCCGCAGTCGATCACCGAGGAACAACTCCATGCACTAGCGAAGTCGCTGAACAGCGTTCGCCTGATTCTTGGCTCGCTGCTCGGCATCTCCGACGACGAGGATGATGCCTCGGAGGCTGCGGCCCCGGAGAACATGGCGCTCTACCACTACCTCTCATGGCTTCTCGAGTGCGCCATCGGCGCCCTCACAGCCCGTCTCGATTGAGCACCAGACCCGAGCGGAATGTCGTCGAAGACGAGTGGATCCCCGAGACGAATCACCGGTCGACGGAGTACGTGCTGAATCTTGCCCATCGAGTCGACGTCTCACGTACCGACTCGGCTTCGACGTGGATACGATCAAGCGGACGACTTCCTAGCCCCCATCGTCTAGTGGCCTAGGACACCACCCTTTCAAGGTGGCGGCACGGGTTCGAATCCCGTTGGGGGTGCTCGATTCATCGAACCGGCGGGCTCACATCCTCCCGATCACAGAAGACGAATAGTCGGTCAGAACCACGCCACCGACTGAACCTTGTAGCCGGATTGTCCACTCGTGAAGACGAATTCGATCGCCGTCGATCCCCGGTCCGACCCCGGGACGGTGACCGTTCCGGTCGCTACGTACTTGAGGGCCGTCGATCGACGAACCGTGGGATCCCACGTGACACCGATAGTGCGTCGCTCGAACAAAGCGCTCACAGCTGCGGATGTGCCAAAACTCTGTGCTCGAGTGCGTGCACCCGATCCGCCGTTGAGCCATTCGGTGAACAATTTCTGTGCACAATCCGCGTACGACGAGCACGCTGGCGGCTCGACGATTGCCGGCGTCACAGCGACCGGCGGAACCGAAAGCGGAGCGGCAGTGACGACGGTGGTTTCGACCACGGGAGAAGCAGGAGTCAACGGACGAACGGTCACAGTTGGCGGCGAAACCGATGGTGACGTTCCAGATGTCGATGCTCCGGGCGCAGCCATCGTCGTCATCGGCGAACCCGACGGCAACGTTGCCCCGCTCGACGAATCGGGGAACGAGACGGCACCTGGGGTCGATGTGACTGGCTCAGAAGCGTCAATTGCGGAATCTGCTGCAAACGAAACCGTGGACGTCACTTGGGAATCAGATTGCTCTGCGGACGAATCCGAGCCTCTGGTCAGACTCCATACAACCATGGCAATTCCCAGCATGAATACGACGATGGAAACAGGTGTCAGGAGTTTCCGAGACATCGCAGGAAAGTACCAGGTCCTCCGATACCTCGATACGACCAAGGCTCCATTTCCGATTCGCAAGGCGGGAGATTTGCGCAGTGGCCATCGAATTCATCGGTTCATGGTCGAAATTCCGTCCGAAGCAAGTAGGTTAGGAGAGCCGTATCGACGGGGGTTCCCACTGAGAGATCAGTGTCACCTCATGAGAGTCGGAGGAGTCATAATCAGTCAGAACTGATCAAGCCGAATAGTTCTGGTCTCGTGGTGAAGTTGGAGTTCACGCCGGCCTGTCAAGCCGGAGGTCGCGGGTTCGAGTCCCGTCGGGACCGCCAGTGTTCATGGGTCTCCCATGAGCACACGGTCGAGTAGCTCAGTCGGCAGAGCGTCCGCCTGAAAAGCGGAAGGTCACCGGATCGACGCCGGTCTCGACCACACCATGTTGAGCCGCGGCATGCTCAGGCGCGACATCGAATGCCTCAGAGCCGTCGCCGTCGCCGCGGTCGTTCTCTATCACGCCGGAACCGGATTGTCCGGTGGCTTCGTCGGCGTCGACGTCTTCTTCGTCGTATCGGGTTTCCTGATCACATCGCTCCTCGTCGATGAACGCGCGGGTAGCGGACGGATCTCCCTCTCCCGGTTCTACGCGCGCCGCGCTCGCCGCCTCCTGCCGGCCAGCGCACTCGTCATCGTCACCACTGTTCTTGCGAGCAGAGCCCTCCTCGAGCCGCTGCGACTCCGAGACGTCGGCACCGATGCGATTGCGAGCGGTGGCTTCTTCGCCAACATGGTTCTGGCCGCACGCAGCACCGACTATCTGCAGTCCGACCTGCCGCCGTCGCCATTCCAACACTTCTGGTCAGTGTCGGTCGAGGAGCAGTTCGACATCGTCTGGCCGGCCTTGTTGATGGTGCTCCTGTGGAACGCTCGCCAAGGTCGCGCTCGTGCCCTCATGGTGGTCGGGTCCGCGTCGGTCGCATCGTTCGTCCTGTGTGTGTGGCAGACCGGTGCATCTCAACCGTGGGCTTT
>JBJTGN010000376.1:0-3334 GCA_046093905.1 Actinomycetota bacterium | reverse complement strand
CCTCGGGCCCGTCTCCGCCGTCGACCGGCTCGAACTGTACGTCCGCATTCACGGACGCCGTCAGTGCCGAGAAGATGTAGTTATCGGGGTTCTCGATGATGTATCGCGAGATTTCGGGTACTCGACTCTTGTTGAGTGTCCGCTGAGCCCTCATCTCGGGCGGCAGTTCTTCCTCGTCGAACAGAAAGAGGCGGGGGATTAGTCTTAAAGGACACATCGTGACGTAATACTCGCGACCAGCCTGGATGCCTCTGATGGCCGGGAAGACGTACTCGTAGCCGCTGGATCTGGATCGCCTGTTTTCGGCGAGGTGTGCGTCCGTCGGGGTGGCTACCATCCCTAACCTCCTCAGAGGGCTTGGTACGGATATGGCGATCCGTACAAGGTGGCGTGTTATTCCGTACTTGCGTCGGAACCTACACGTACGATCTGGCCCATGACGGTAGCCACGCCCACCGACAAATCCGTGTCCGTACCCGATCAGGATGCCGCGCGACCTGTCTACCTCGACTGCAATGCCACCACTCCGGTGGAACCCCAGGTGTGCGATGAAGTGCTGAAATGGACGTCGCACGAGTTCGGCAACGCAGGCAGCCGCACACACACCTACGGCCAGGCCGCGAAGGAGCGCGTGAAGCTCGCCCGAGAGGAAATCGCTGTAGTCGTCGACGCCCAGCCAGACGGAGTGATCTTCACCAGCGGAGCAACAGAGAGCAACAACCTCGCTGTCCTGGGGTTAGAGCACTTCGGGAGTGAGAGCGGTAAGCGTCACGTCGTTTGCACCCAGATTGAACACAAGGCCGTCCTTGAACCGATCTCGGTGTTGGAGCAACGAGGCTTTGAAGTGACCAGAGTGGCCCCCACCGCCGGCGGGTGGGTTGATCCAGCGGAGATCGCCGCGGTAATTCGTCCGGACACACTCCTGGTATCCGTGATGGCGGTCAACAACGAGACAGGTGTCATCCAGCCGATTGACCAGCTGACGGAGCTACTCGCCGATTCCGAAGCTTTCTTCCATGTCGATGCGGCGCAAGCGTTCGGCAAGTTAATCGACCCGCTTCGCAACAACCGGATTGATATGTTGTCGATTTCCGGTCACAAAGTCTTCGCCCCCAAAGGCATCGGCGCGCTCATTACGCGACGCCGACGATTTAAGAGACCTCCGCTCACACCGCTGACATTCGGCGGCGGTCAGGAGCGTGGACTACGTCCAGGCACGCTTCCCGTTGCACTTGTCGCCGGCCTCGGCCTGGCCTCCACGCTTGCGCTCGCTGAACACGGCCAGAGGGCGGACCGCTGCGAACGGCTTCGATCTGAGGCGACCGCGGCCCTTGAGCCACTGGGAATCGTGATGAATGGTGATCCCAGTCGAACCGTTCCTCACACGTTGAACTTCTCAGTACCCGGTGTGGATTCCGAAGCGGCAATCGTTGCATTGAAGGACGTCGCGGCCATCTCCAATGGATCAGCCTGCACGTCGCAGTCCTACGAGCCGAGTCATGTCCTCGTCGCGGCCGGGCTCCCTGAGGCGCAGATCGCGGGAGCTCTGCGAGTGTCGTGGAGTCACATGGCCACCGAAGTCAACTGGCAGGAAATCGCAGATCGACTGGCAAGCCTGCAGACGTTTCGTTCTCAAACTGATTGACCGGTTTTTGTCAGACTTTGCGGTTAGTCTTTTGGCTGGCCAAACGCGGTCTATGGCCGCGCGCATTAGCGCGCTCGAAGTTAGCTCCGGTGTAAGCGGTGCGGGGACCAGGGGAGGTAGTCGATGGCTTACTTGTTTCCAGCCATTCGTGGGCAGATGGGCTCGACCACCTTTTACCAAGCAAATCTCAAGGCTAGGGAATTGGCCGCGGTCGCCAAGACCGCTGCGGAACTCGATGCATGGAAGGAATGGTCCATCTTCGAGCGCTTCCAGCGAGACCTAGCAATCAAGCGGGTCCAGCAGGAGATCGTGCCGTATTTGGTTCGTACCAAGGACCGCTTCTTCGGCGCTTTGATCGTCCTCGTCTACGACCCAGATGTTTTCGAGTTCGAATCCCTGGGCGAGACAGGTCTCAAGGGCGGCAAGCTCTACTCGGAGGTCGCTGATCGAATGGGTTTTCTCACCATCGCGGGAGGGGACCTCGTTGTTCTGGACGGTCAGCATCGCCTCGCAGCGCTCAGGGGCGTCGTCACCGCCGGTGAAGAGGTCAAGGGCAAGTACCGGGACGACATCGCCGAAGACGAGCTTTGCGTCATGTTCATCCAGCACGAGTCTTTCGAAAAGACGCGACGAATCTTCAACAAGGTTAACCGATACGCGAAGCCCACCAGTCCGAGCGACAACATCATCACCAGCGAAGACGACGGCTACGCCATTGTCGCCAGGTGGCTCGTCGAAGCTGCACCACCGCTTGGACTGGCCGGCCCGAAGCCGCCGCTTCACCACACCGACGTTACTGGTGAACCCATCGTGGAATGGCGATCCACAAAACTTCAGGCGAACGACACGAAGCTGACAACCCTCAGTGCGCTATACCAATCAGTTGAAGCAATCCTTACGGCTCATGGGATCAAGGACTTTGACGAACGCCACCGAGTCAACCGTCCTCCGGACAAGGAGCTGGCTGAGGCGTACACACACGCTGCCGAATGGTGGACAGCGGTGCTGGCTAACTTGAAGCCGTTCAGATTGGCAGTCGGCAATCCCCAGCTGATCCCGGAGTGCCGCAAGTATGGAGAGCGCTGGTCCCTATTGTTCAGGCCGGTGGCTCAGGTTGCGCTGTTCTGGGGGTTAGAAGGCGCCGTCCGGCGAAAGGTTCCGCTCGATACAGCTATCGAACGCGCGAACAAAGTGAAGTGGAGCGCATCCAACCCCATGTGGGTAGACACGATCATTTATGCGAATGGTCACATGAACGCCAAAGCCCAAGGTATACGTCTAGCCGGCCGTTTGATCGCCTACCTGATAGCGGCCGATGCTATGACCGATTTGGAAGTCAGCCGGCTACGTAACGATCTGAGCGAAGCACGTGACTACCCGATGAAAATGCCTAAACCCGTTGTCTAAGCGATCCCTTCAACTTGCACTTCCACGTGCGTGATCCGAAAGCAGAGCTTCTAGTGGGGTACACGTTTCCAGTACTGCAGGGGCGTATGGGCTCAACCGACTACTACCTGGCGACTATGAAAGCCCGCGAACTCGCAGCAGTCGCAATGATGGCCGCGGAGTTACCTGAGTGGACAACGTGGTCCGTATTCGAGCGATTCCAGCGAGAGCTCGCCATGAAACGTGTTGAGAAAGAAATCGTTCCGTACCTCGTCCGCACACGGGACAGGTTTTTCAATGCAC
>JBJTGN010000375.1:0-1308 GCA_046093905.1 Actinomycetota bacterium | reverse complement strand
TTCCTCGACTACTGGGGTAGCAAACAGTAAATTGCTCGCCGACATGGTTGGTATCCAGGGTTTCGCAGTCAGGCTCCGGAGTTTCTGACATGTCGATCAAAAACCGAAAAGAAGTCGACTTTTATCAAGAGCTGTCGAGCGATATCTATTCTGCAATGATCGCCGTCCTGCCGGCAGGTTGGTCTGTAGCCGTGGTGGACAATACCGAGCGCCCAGACCTACCTCAGCAAGTTGATGCGTTGTGTGATTCTTTGGGTGTTTTTCGAGTGGGATCGAGTTTTCCGCGAGTACTGCCCGACATAGTTCTTGGAGTTCTTGGGCCCGATCACAGGTTGAAGTTAGCCATGTTCGAGGTGAAGGGCCCAAAGACTTCTGTTGGGCTTATCGACTATTCACAAATGTTTGGGTATCTGCACTCAGCGGAATTGATTGCGTGTGGTGTTCTGCTCCTTGTTGAGAAGCACCATCTCCCCTCACCACTGTCATTGGATTTGCGGCGAGTGATTGATGGATTAAGGCTACCATGCCACTGGACGTTCAAGAATCTCGCGAATGACAGTGAACGTACGTATAGATCGGGAATCGCGTCCTTTCTCGAAGGTTCACACATTCGCTGGATAGATTTGAGTTCCCTCTCCGGAATTTGCAGTTGGTCCGATCTCGCTCACTCCCTCTTGGAGTCAGATGTATCAATCGTTGTCAACGCTGTCGCGAGATGACTGCGCCGGGCAGTGCGCCGGTGAACTCATCGTTGTCCACGGTCTGAGTCCCGTTACAGAATGTGCCAACGTAGCCTTGGGCTTTCTGCACTAGTCGACGGCCGTTGGCGGGGAAGTCGTAGGCCATCCGTGGCATGTCGAAACTGAGTTTCTCGAAGTCAATGAGGTTCAGGTCGGCGCGCATCCCGGGGGCAATCAAGCCTCGGTCCGTGAGGCCGTAGACCATTGCGGTCGCCCGGGTCTGTCGATGGACCATGTGCTCCAGTGAGTGGCGGGGGCCGCGTTGCCGGTCGCGCACCCAATGGGTCAACATGAAAGTCGGCATGCCGCCGTCGCAGATGGCTCCGCAGTGGGCGCCAGCGTCGCTCAGGCCGTTGCGGGTGTGTGGGTGGGCGAGCAGGTCGTGCGTCATGGACAGATCGCCATAGGCGTAGTTGAAGAATGGCATGTAGATCATCCCGCGGCCCTCGTCCCTCAACATCTGGTCGATGATGAGCTGCATCGGCTCGATGCGCCATGCGGCGCTGATGGCCTCCACGGAGTCGGTCTTGGTGCTGGGTTCGTAGTCAATGTTGGCATTCGTCACCGG
>JBJTGN010000374.1:0-1265 GCA_046093905.1 Actinomycetota bacterium | reverse complement strand
ACTCGCTCGACTGTCGGGCGACGAACGCCTCGCGTTGCTGGACGTCAATTTGATCGGCGCCGCACAGGTCGTCGTCGACATCCACTCACGCTTCTTGTTCGAAACCGAGGTCTTTGCCCGTCGCCAGCGCCGCACGCTCGGCGTGAGCGAACTCAACGAGATGATGTTGGATGCCCAGGCAAACGCCTACGGGGATGGAATCGACCCCGCGACGCGCCATCCGCACATGTGGGTGCTCAAGCCCCACTACTACGGCAGTCACTTCTACAACTGGCCATACACCTATGGTCTGCTCTTTGGCCTCGGCCTCTATGCGAAGTATCAGGAGAACCCGACCAAGTTCCGAGACGGCTACGACACCGTGCTCTCACGCGCCGGGATGGACACCGCCGAGGAACTCGGCGAGTCGTTCGGCCTCGATGTGACGAGCGAAGCGTTCTGGACTGCAAGCCTGGATGTTCTTCGAACAAGAATCGACGATTACACGACGCTTGCTCGAACGAAGTTACACCAATCCGAAACACGTCGACCCTGAACTACACAGAGGGGCTACACATGACGAGACCAAATTGAGTTCCGACCCTCAATTAGCTCAAGCCGCAAACCTGCTTGAGTCAGACATTCCCTCACGCGCTCAGCGTCATTATCAATAGCAGGTAACTCAATCAGAACCCCCCGAACCTGCTTAAGGACACTAGGCCCCGATTCAACGATCTCCCGCTCGATGCCATCGACATCAATCTTCAGAAAGTCAGGAACCCTGAATCCAAGAGTGTCCACTAGCGCATCGAGCGAAACCCCTAGAACTCGGTATTCAATTGCAACTTCAATTTCGGTACCATATTGTCCACGCTTCGTTCCAAATGAATTCTGGGAATCGCCCCAAGCTGTCGATGAGAGGTGCAACTCACTAACTGAAACTCCGGTGCCACCAGTCGCAATGGGCAAGACGTCAACACGAGAAGATACGTTATTCAAATTGATGTTACGAACCAAAAATTCTAAATTAAATGCAGAAGGTTCAAACGCGACAACACGAACTCCGTGAATCGCTGCGTACACAGAATAAAGACCAACGTTTGCTCCAACATCCCAAAACAAAGAATCCTGTTCAAAGGATTCAATCCAAGAAAGCGTGGCAGGCTCTTTCGTTGAAAATGTTTCATTTCGGCTTCGAATCTGCGGGTTCGGATCAGACAAAACGACAACTGACGTTCCATGGACAACCGTAGTGCATTTGGAACGAAGCGTGGACAATATGGTAC
>JBJTGN010000373.1:0-3396 GCA_046093905.1 Actinomycetota bacterium | reverse complement strand
TAGAAGCGCTGGTAGTAGCCAGCGTCGAATTGTTCTCGGGCGCTCATGGTCAATCGAAGAGTCGCCGCAGGATGCGCCTGAATTCGACGGTGTGGCGATCCGAGCGGACGTGCACTTGTCCCCGTTCGAGAGGAAGGGATGTGTTGAGCAGGTGTTCGATGACGGCCAGATCTTCGGTGAAGATACGCATTTCGTAGTCGACGGCAGCTTGCTTGTCGGCACGGTGGGGCAGTCGTTGCGCAGCATGACGATGTGCACGCGTGTGCGTTCGAGTGACATCGGCTGACACCACATCACGATCGAATTGACCATCCCTGTCATGGTCAATTCGAGGCGGAGATTCGCCGAGAAAGGTACGCGATAGTCGTATCGCATTCGGCGTGGCTGAGTCAGGGGATGGGCTCCAGTCGCAATGAGTGGATCCTCGTGATTGTCGATCAGGTGGTCGTATTCGACGACGAACCCCCAGCCGTCATCGGTCCTCGTGGTGGTGAAGTCACCGACGAGTCGGTCGTCATCGGATCCGAATGTGCCAGCATGCACGAAAGGAAAATGCGAGAAGTCGAGGAAGTTGTCGATTGCCTGAGCAGCTGAAGCATTGATGTCGACAGGCGGCATCCAGACCTTCTCGAGAGTCGGGTCGCCCCATTCGGGTATCTGCAGCACGTCAGTGATCGGTTCGTCCAGCGCAACCCAGACGAGTCCGTATTGCTGTCGGATGCGAGGTGATTCGAGTTGTGCATTGGGAAGCGTTGCTTCGGATCCAAGGGCGGGGATGTGGGCACATCGGCCATCGGGTCCGAACTGCCATCCGTGGTACGGGCACTCGATTGTCGAACCGACAACCCTTCCGTCGGAGAGGCGAGCGAAGCGGTGCGGACACACATCACGAAAGACGCGGACATCGCCATCGAGAGCGACGACTGCAAATGCTTCGCGGAGAAGCTCGATCCGCTGGGGCTGGGCTCCGAACGATTCGATGCGCCCAATCGGATGCCAAAGTCGGCGCAGCTCGGCTGATTCGTTCGTGAGGACGACTGAACTCATGTGACGAGGTTCAACGCTCTTCGCGTTCGTAGGGCTGGCCGAGGGCGGCCGGAGCCCCGAGTCGCCTGTGTGCGAACTGCGTCGACACGACAACGAGGACGACGATGGTCAGGGCATAGGGGAGAGCATCGAGAATGTCACCGCTGATCTGGATGTTTCGCGCCTTGAGAGTGGTACCGAGGGACTGCAGTGCTCCGAAGAGGTACGCGCCGATCAAGGTCAATCCCGGCCGCCAGAACCCGAAGATCACGAGAGCGATGGCGATCCAGCCGGCTCCCTTGGTCATGCCGTCGACCCAGGTGGGAACGATCGCCAAGCTGTAGTACACGCCGCCGAGTCCGGCAAGCGACCCGCCGAGCACGGTGTGCACGTATCGGTACTTGACCACGTCGATGCCCATTGCATCAGCTGTCTGAGGTGATTCGCCGACTGCTCGGAGGTGGAGTCCGAAACGGGTTCGGAAGAGATAGATCGACGCCAGGATCACGAGCAGCCACGATGCGTAGGTGAGGATGTTCTGGTTGAACAGAATCGGTCCGAGAACCGGAACGTCTGCGAGTCCGAGTACGTCGAGTTTGCGGATCGGGCGATCAACGGGTGTCTTTGCGACTTCCCAGATGTTGGCGAAGTAACTCGACAGACCGACCGCTCCTGCGAAGATCGTGATGGCGAGCCCTGCCACTGTCTGATTCGTGCGCAGAGTGACGCACAGGAATGCGTGCAGCAATCCTGTGCATGCCCCAGCGAACATTCCGATCACGATCGCGGCTGTCACAGTGAACCAGGCTGGTCCTTCGACATGCTGGGAGGCCCATGCGCCCGTCACGCCTCCGAGGAGCATCATTCCCTCCACACCGAGGTTCAGGACTCCGCTGCGCTCGGTGAAGACTCCTCCGAGAGCTGCGAAGAACAGGGGCGTTCCGTAGAAGATCGCGGATGCTGCGATGACAACGAGAATGCTGTTGTTCACGATGCCACCGCCACATCACTCGTTGCCCGGTTCGGGCGAATTCGATAGCGGAGCAAGACTTCGCCTGCGACCGACGAGAACAAGATCAAGCCCTGCAATGTCCCAACGAGACCGCTCGGGAAGTCCGGTCCCTGGAGTGCATAGCCGGCGTTCGTCAGTCCGCCGAGCAGGACTGCGACGAAGATGGTCGCCAAGGGATTGAGACGCGCCAAGGCGGCAACGACGATTCCGGTGTAGCCGTAGTTCGACAATTGCAGCCCCTTGGCATCGAGAAGGTGGCGGAAGTCTCCGACATCGGATGCGCCTCCGAGGCCGGCCAGTGCGCCCGACAATGCCATGACAGCGACGATCGTCCAGCGGGTGCGAATGCCGGCGTATGCCGCAGCTCGCGGAGAGTCGGCGATGACGCCGACCTCGAAACCGAATCGAGTCCTCTTGTAGAGGAGCCACACTGCGACTCCCGCAAGAATTGCAATCAGGAAACCGAGCGGCACGCTCACCCCGAAGATCGAGAACTTGGTCCACTCACCGCGCTCTCCAATGGGCTTGCCCGACGGAAATCCTTGTGAGCGAGGATCTCGCCAGTAGGACCGTGAGTTGAAGATCAGGTAGTTGAGCAGGATGCCAGCGATGTAGTTCAGCATCAGCGATGTGATGATTTCGTTGGTGTTGAAACGCGCCCGAAGCACTCCGACGATCGAACCGTACGCTGCGCCGAACAGCATTCCCATGATCACCATGCACACGACGACGAAACCGACGGGCTGGCCATCCATGGCGATACCGACCATCGCAGCTCCGATGGCTCCGACGTACAACTGGCCCTCACCACCGATGTTGATGACGCCCATGCGAAACGCCACTGCTGCACACAATCCGGTGAAGGCGAGCGGGGTCGCAGTGATCAACGACCCTTGAAGGGCACGTTTCGATGCGAACCCTCGTTCGACGATGCGGTTGTAGACGTCGAGAGAGTCCTTCCCGGTGATCTGCAGAACGATCGCCCCGATCACGAGGGCAGCGAGCAACGACAGAAGCGGGACGCCCCAGTTCAACCAGGATGGCTGAGTGAGACGCTTTTCGAAGCGAACTGGAGATTTCATGAATCTGCTCCCACCGAGTCGAGGCTTCCGCCCATCAGAAGACCAATACGGTGGCGGTCGGCTCGATCCATGGGGAGGTCAGCCACGATCCGACCCTCGTACATCACGAGAACTCGATCGGACAAGGACATGATCTCATCGAGGTCTTCGCTGATGAGCAGAACCCCGAGGCCCCGGTCGGCCGCTTCCACGAGTCGCGATCTGACCGTCTCGATGGCACCGACATCGAGACCCCGCGTCGGGGAGGCTGCGATCAGGACTTTCGGCAACGACGAG
>JBJTGN010000372.1:0-6044 GCA_046093905.1 Actinomycetota bacterium | reverse complement strand
TCGCTGCCGCCCTCGTACTCGGTGCCTGCGGCAACGACTCCGGTTCGTCATCGGAGGCCACATCTACGAGCGCGTCCGAATGCCCGACGATCAACGAAGGAACGTTGACAATCGGCACCGGCACCCCGGCGTACTCGCCGTGGGTCGAGAACGACGCCCCGGAAAGCGGTGAAGGATTTGAGGCAGCAGTTGCTCTCGCAGTCGCAGCCGAACTTGGCTACGAAGGCGACTCGGTCGAATGGGTCCGCACCTCTTTCGATGAGACCATCCAGCCTGGAGTGAAGAACTTCGATTTCAACCTCCAGCAGTTCTCCATCACTCCTGAGCGCGCCGAAACGATCAGCTTCAGCGATCCCTACTACACGACCAACCAGGCCGTGGTGGCACTTGCAGACTCTGCTGCCGCAGGAGCAACCACTGTTGCCGATCTGGTCGACGTGAAGTTCGGAGCTCAGGCGGGAACGACGAGCCTCGACTTCATCACCAACGTGATCAAGCCAAGCACCGAGCCCTTCGTCTACGACGACAATGCGGGCGCAAAGGCTGCCCTCGAGGCCGGCCAGATCGATGCCATTGTCGTCGACCTGCCCACGGCGTTCTACATTGCGGCTGTTGAAATCGAAGGCGCAGCTGTCATTGGCCAGTTCCCCGTCGACGCAGGAGGAACCAACGACGAATTCGGTTTGGTCTTCGAAAAGGGCAATCCGCTCGTCGACTGTGTCAATGCCGCTCTTGCAACGTTGAAGGAGAACGGCACTCTCGCAGAGATCGAACAGACGTGGCTGAGCGACAAGACCGGTGCTCCGGTCATCAGCCTGGGCTGATCGACGCACTCCCATGACGCTACGGTGCCCGGGATGAGTGATCTCCCGGGCACTGTCGCGTCTCACAACGCTTCTGCCGACGAGCAACGCCAGAAGCGGCTCCTCTACGAGCGCCGCCTGAAGCGGCGATCGATCGCAATTGCCGCCACATCCACCGCGATCGTGGTGGCGCTCATCGTGGTCCTCGTACCGATGACCCCGGGCTGGTACAAGGTGCGCCGCTCGTTCTTCAACGGAGATGTCTTCGGCGACACGTTCCCCGGTTTGCTCAGCGCTTTCGTGAAAGACATCCAGATCTTCGCCTGGTGCGCTCCGTGCATCATCGTCTGGGGAATGATCCTCGCGGTGTGTCGCAGCGTTCGAACACCAGCCCTATTCCCGCTCAGAATGTTCGCCGCCGCTTACACCGACATCTTCCGCGGCGTTCCGGTCATCCTCACGATCCTGCTCATCGGGTTCGGTGTGCCCGGACTCGGACTTCCCCGACCGTGGAACAGCCCGTACATCTGGGGATCGGTTGCGCTGGTGCTCGCCTATTCCTCCTACGTTGCCGAGGTCTTCCGAGCCGGGATCGACAGTGTTCACGAGAGTCAACGGGCAGCTGCTCGTTCACTCGGATTGTCATCCAGCCAGACGATGAGGTTCGTCGTCCTCCCCCAGGCAGTCCGGCGCGTCGTGCCACCGCTGATGAACGACTTCATCAGCCTGCAAAAAGACGTCGCTCTCGTCAGCCTCATCGGACCCATCGAAGTCCTTCGCCAGGCAGGTATCGACAAGTCGAAATATGCGAATTTCACTCCGTACGTCGGAGCAGCGATCATCTTTCTGCTCCTCACCATTCCCGAAACGCGTTTCGTCGACCACTTGATGGCCCGAGAACGCCGACGCACTTCCGGGACGGCAGTCCGATGAACACAGGCAAGAAATCCCCCAAACTGGCAATCGAACGCGTGCACAAATCGTTCGGGTCGACCGCAGTCCTGAACGGTGTCTCTCTCGACGTCTCGTCGACCGAAGTGATCGCCTTCGTCGGCTCCTCGGGTTCCGGCAAGAGCACACTTCTGCGATGCGTCAACCTCCTCGAGTCGATCGATGCAGGCTCGATCTGCCTCGACGGGATCGATATCAGCACACCCGGATTCAAGCCCGATCCCGTACGTCGACGTGTCGGCATGGTCTTCCAGAGTTTCAATCTGTTTCCTCACATGTCCGTCGTCGACAATGTCTCCATCGGTCCACGTCGAGTGCTCGGCCGGGCTTCAAGTGATGCTCGGTCTGCCGCTCTGGAACTTCTCGACCGCCTCGGCCTCGCCGAGCGCGCGCACAGTTTCCCCGACCAGCTCTCCGGAGGTCAGCAGCAGCGAGTGGCGATTGCCCGCTGCCTCGCCATGAGCCCAGAAGTCATGCTGCTCGACGAGATCACGTCGGCCCTCGACCCCGAACTCGTCGGAGAAGTACTCGATGTCGTTCGCGAGATGAAAGATTCCGGCATGACCATGCTTCTTGCGACCCACGAAATGGGTTTCGCTCGCGAGATCGCTGATCGAGTCTGCTTCTTGCACAACGGCCAAGTTCTCGAGTGCTCACCACCTGAAGAGTTCTTCACCGATCCTCGTCATGAGAGGACGAGACATTTCTTGAAACGAGTCACGGATTCCGGACGGATGTGACGCCACCCATCAAATGGGTCGGCGACCACTCGCAATCGCGCACACGTTTTGGCGGCGAATACAGAGATCGACTTCGTGCTCGAGGTGGTCTTGATCCCATGCGTTGAGGAAATCTGCATGGCCCGAGCCGAGCGTTCCTGACGACAGACGAAGGTGCGAGATATCGCCGTTCACCGGGAAGTGCACGGCGAAGATCAGTTGCGGAATGTGCACCGGGTGAGACGACGGACATTTCCCCTCGCTGGAATAGTGCACATGTCGACGATGCCCTGGCGTGTCGAGGTTCTTGCCGTCCCAGCAGTCGGGGAACGTCACGGACAATCGCACATCTGCTCCGATCGGACACACAGGTGGGACCACCCCTTTGCGAGCACCGTGTCCACAACTCCACGAGACGATTTCCAATGGCTGATCCGATGTTGCGAGTGGGTCGCCGGCGATCATGACCAGCCCCGGCGGATAGGAAACGACCGAACTCGGATCGACATCGATTCCGGCGCGATAGTAGGCAACGCTGTATTCGGGCTCGATCGGAGTTGAGCCATCCATCAGCACCGGCACCCAATATGCAGCGGTGTCGCGGAAATCGTCACACGACGTTTCCTGACCGAGCAGATCCTCGGTCTGAGACGTGGCTGACGTCGTCTCGTTGCCGAAGAAGGCGTGGAGATGCGAAGCCCCCGGCTCATCGGGGTAGAGGATCGGATCGTCAGCTGCCAGGTGACTGAGTTCGCATTCGACGAGGAATTGACCATCGTTGCCCTGAGGTCCCGCGATGATCCGGTCTGGTCGACCCATGACAGAAGCGGGATCGAGAACGAGATGCCCCCCATGGCTCATCGACTGGCTCTTCGACGAGCCGTCGACGGTCGAGGTGTCGGGTGCCGTTCGAGGCTCAGATGATGCTGCACATGCTCCGATGACGACAGTCAGCGAAACTGTCGTCATCGCACGACGCAAGCAGGTCAGAGACGGCGTCATTCGATGAAGAGGCATGCGGAGCACATCGACCCGGGTCAGGAAATTCGGTCCGGCACCTTGATCGCATCGATGTCGATCTTGGGTGGCTTCGGACTCGCAGGTCGGGCCGGTGCAGTCGCAGCATCGGGCATGTTCTCCAAGATGGGCAGACCAGGCAACGGTGCTTCGTCGTATCGGACTCCTCGTCGAGTATCGAACTCGCGGTTGAACCATTCGTTCATGTCGAGCGCATTCGCGAACCAGTCACCACTCCCCTCGCCGACGCCATCACTCGTGCATGGCGCCAGGGCCTCGATGTCGTTCGGCGCGGACGTTGCGAAGGTGTTGCCAGAGAAGCAGTTGCCGAGCGTCGACAGATCGACGCCTGTCGAGGCGAGGACGAGATCGGCAATGCGGCTCTCCTCGACGACATTGTCGAACACTCGTGATTCGAGCGGCTCCCAGGTGATCGAGCCCTCCGGAGCCTTGGTCTCGAGCTTTCGAGACTCGGCACACGACAACGTCCAGTTCTCTCTCGGGGTCAGTTCATCGCTCGGATTCCACTCGAGATAGGGAGCCAATGCGATTCCGAACTGATCGTGATCCCAAACCCTGTTGTTGCGGACGGTGTCCTGAATACCGCCCGAGACGAAGATGCCCGACCCCATGAACAGGACTGCCCATCGGAACGCAGCAGTGTCCGGCTGGTTGTTCGAGTAGACGCGATTTCCTGCGATCACAGTTTCCCGCTGCGGGTAGCACAATTCGTAGGTCCCGCTGTTCGGTACGATGCCCATTCGATTGAAACGGAACGTCGAGTTGACGACGAACAGATTTCCTCCTGCATTCGTTCCCGAATAGCCGAGCGCGTTGTGTTCGGACACCACGTCGGTGACGACGGCGTCGCACGGATAGCACTGTCCGATGTAGAAGCCGGACGAGGTGCTGCCAGCGGCATACGAGTGCTCGAACAATCCCCCCACAGCGTCGAACGCGTAGATGCCATAGTCACCGTTGCGGACAGCGGACAGATACGAACCTCGATAACAGGTCACTCCCGTCCACAGGAATCCGTTTCGCTCGTAGTTCATCGCAGTCATGTTCTCGATGCTCACGCCATCGGCCCCCACGACCTGAATGCCGTTCTGCCGCTTGAATTCGCCATCGAGGATGACTTCGTTGCGTTCGAGACCGCGAATGACGATGTTGTCCGTCGTCACCTCGACTTCTTCGTAGTACACGCCGGGAGCGATGAGAACGAGATCGCCCTCTTTTGCTGCGTCGACCGCGGCCTGAATGGTCGGATAGTCCCCAGGCACTTCGAGAACGACGCCGCTGGCTTCTGCGGCCGCTCCGTCGTCGGCATCACCAGCCCCTCCGCAGGCAGCGAGCGCAAGAAGCCCGATGACGCCGACCAGGGTGAACCCTGATCGGGCGAAGTGTCGGCTAGCAGTTGTCAGCGAGGTCGAATCAGGTGATTGCACCCACCCAGTATGTCCCTAGGCGGTCGGAAGCTGGTAGTCAGCAAACCGGTCGCGCAGGGTCTTCTTCGAGAACTTTCCGACGCTCGTCTTGGGCACCTCGTCGATGAACACGACATCGTCAGGAACCTGCCACTTGGCGACCTTCGAGGCCAGATAGTCGAGAACCGCGTCCTTTTCGAGAGATGCACCGCTTTCGAGCACCACACAGGCCAGCGGACGTTCGGACCAGCGCGGGTGCGGCACTCCGATCACAGCAGCTTCTCGAATCTGGGGATGCGCCATGAGCTCGTTTTCGAGCTCGACGGAACTGATCCACTCGCCTCCGCTCTTGATCAGGTCCTTTGTTCGATCGAGGAGACGAATTCGGCCGCGCGGATCAACTGACGCCACGTCGCCGGTGCGCAGCCAACCGTCATCGGTGAAGCTCTCACCCGCTCGCTCGTCGTTGTAGTAGGTCGCAGCGATCCAGTTGCCGCGACACTGCAACTCTCCACTCGACTCACCGTCCCACGGCACGCTCGTCGTCGTACCTGGTTCCACCACACGGCATTCGACACCGAACACAGTTCGCCCGACTTGTGTGCGCAGATCGGCTTGGGCATCGACATCGAGCATCAGCTGGTCGGAATCGAGATGGCAGATCGCCGCCAACGGGCTGGTTTCCGTCATGCCCCACGCCTGGAGAATCGGAAGTCCCGTCTGCTCGCGGTACGCCTCGGACAATGCTCGAGGAACTGCAGATCCACCACATGGAATGGCTCTCAGACTCGACGTGTCACGACCCTTCAATTCAGGCAGTACACCCATCCAGATCGTCGGAACTCCCGCTGCAACGGTGACATGTTCGTTCACGATCAGATCGGCGACCGCTTTACCCGACAGGTCGGGACCAGGCATGACGAGGTTCGACCCCGCAGCAATCGCTGCGTGCGCAAGACCCCAGGCATTGGCATGGAACATCGGAACGACGGGAAGAATCGTGTCGCGCTCGCTGATGGCCAAACCATCGGCCATCATCGCGGCCATCGTGTGCAAGAACGTACTGCGATGGGTGTAGACCACACCCTTCGGATTTCCAGTGGTACCGCTCGTGTAGCACATACTTG
>JBJTGN010000371.1:0-2347 GCA_046093905.1 Actinomycetota bacterium | reverse complement strand
GCGATACCCGGACTCGTCTTCATTCCGGCACCGACGAGCGAGACCTTGGCAATCTTGTCGTCGTGGCCGATGCCAGCTGCGCCGATTTCCTTGCCGACTGCTTCGACGATGGTCCCTGCAACCTTCATGTCTGCCTTGGGCACCGTGAAACTGATGTCAGTCGTCCCGTCGGTCGACGTGTTTTGAACGATCATGTCCACGTTCACGTTCTCCGCCGCGAGCGATTCGAACAAGCGTGCAGACACACCTGGCTTATCGGGCACCTTGTGCACGGTCACCTTGGCCTCGCTGACGTCGGTCACGACGCCGGAGATGATCGGGTCTTCCATCGAAGGCTCCTGACTTGTCACCCACGTTCCGGGTTCCCAGGTGAAACTGGACCGGACTTGGATCGGAACATTGTGATTGCGCGCGAACTCGACTGATCGCAGAGCGAGGACTTTCGATCCCGCTCCCGCCATCTCGAGCATCTCGTCGAAATTGATGTGCTGCAGTTTCCGCGCTTGGGGAACAATGCGCGGATCGGCGCTGAACACTCCCGTGACATCGGTGTAGATCTCACAACTGTCAGCACCCAGAGCGGCTGCCAAGGCAACTGCTGTCGTGTCGGAACCGCCACGACCAAGCGTCGTGATCTCCTTGTCGGTGCTCACACCCTGGAATCCCGCAACGACACAGACCTTGCCGCTGTCGAGTGCTTCGCGAGCTCGATCACCCTTGACTTCGAGAATCTTTGCCTTTGTGTGCACGGTGTCGGTGATGATGCCGACCTGGCTTCCGGTGAAGCTCACGGCATCGATGCCGAGATCGGCGAGAGCCATGCAGACGAGCGCCATCGAAATCCGCTCGCCCGTGGTGAGCAGCATGTCGAGTTCTCGTGCGGGCTGAGTCGAGGAGACGTCGTTGGCCAATTTGATGAGATTGTCCGTCGACTTTCCCATTGCTGAGACCACGACGACGACATCGTTGCCGTGGCGCTTGGTGAACGCCACATGTTCGGCCACGGCGCGAATGCGCTCGGGGTCTGCTACGGACGTGCCCCCGAATTTTTGGACAATGAGCGCCACAGGAAAGTCAGGCTAGCGGTGGCTCACCTGGACAGCGCAGCAACGGGCCTGAGGACTAACCTTCCCGAACGTGGGAACAGACAAACGCGAGCGCAAGAAGATGAACCGGCAGATCGGTCGACAGATGCAGCAACAGGCCGAGCGTCGCCGCAAGACACTGAAGACGACATTCAGAGTCACAGGCGCGATCGTCGTCCTCGTGGCGGCATTCGTGCTGATTGCCGTTCTGACCGATGACGGTTCGAACGATGCCAGCCCGAACGACTCGATCCCGACGGATTCCATCCCGACCGACTCGCTGGCTCCAAGTGACACCACGACACCGGCTTCGACTGTTCCTGTCGAGTTCCAGTACGGCGCAGGTGAGTGCGCTCCGACGGATGGCTCAGCTGAGCAGACCCAGACCTTCGACGACTCGTTCCAGTTGTGCATCGACCCTGCGAAGACCTACACCGCTGTCGTCACCACCAACTTCGGTGAGTACACGATCGAACTCGACGCAGCGAAGGCTCCTGGAACCGTCAACAACTTCGTCAACCTTGCCCGCTTCAAGTACTTCGACGGCACGGTGTGTCACCGAGCGATCCCCGGTTTCATGGTTCAGTGCGGTGATCCGACGGCGACCGGCTCGGGTGGTCCGGGTTACAGCTTCCTCGACGAGCTTCCCGAAGCAGGCGAATACGAAATCGGTTCGATTGCGATGGCCAATGCTGGACCGAACACCAATGGCAGCCAGTTCTTCGTGATCACTGGCGACCAGGGTGTATCGCTTCCACCCAATTACACCTTGTTCGGCAAGGTGATCGATGGACTCGACACGACTGTCGCAGCAATGGATGCAGTCGGCAATCCCGCTGACAACGGTGTGCCGCCGCTCGAGGAGATCCAGATCATTTCGATCGTGATCACCGAATCGTGATATTGCGAATCGTGATATTGCGAATCGTGACATCGCGAATTGTGATCAGAACTGTGAGATCAGCTCGCTGATCGCAACAGGTCGACCATCGTCGATCGATCGGTGGGCGGCGACGCCCACAAGCACGGAACGCAATCCGTCGTGAACATCGACATCGGGAGTCGAACCCGAGCGAATGGCATCACAGAACTTCGACACCTCGACGAAGCTTGCACCGAAGTGGAATCCGACATGGTTCACCGACTCATCGATCGGTGCCGGCACGGAGATCATCGATCGGTCCTGTCGCCGCCCGATGTGCACAAGTCCGTCACCGGGAAGAGCGGTCTCTGCCTTACCGAGTGTGCCGACAACTGAGATC
>JBJTGN010000370.1:0-8289 GCA_046093905.1 Actinomycetota bacterium | reverse complement strand
GGGTTGCGATCCCTGGGAACCAGCACCGCGCCGAATTACCGAACCCGGTATCTCCATGACGGGGTGTCGATCCCTTGGGCTCAGTTCATCGCCCGCCCACCAAACCCGGTTACGACTCACTGAACTTCGGGCTCTACAGCTACGAGTCTGGAGCCAGTGCAAGCGATACCTGAACTAGCGTCGATTTCGTGAGCAGACACACCTTCACCTCTCCTGCCGAACAACACCCAGGCCATCGGTCGGTCTCGGGCGGTCTTGCGCGTGCGGCCGTCTTCGGGATCAGCGACGGGCTCGTCTCGAACGTGTCCCTCGTGATCGGGTTCGCCGGCAGCAGCGTCGGCGGAAACGTTGTCCGTCTGGCCGGTATCGCAGGCGCCATCGCCGGAGCGGCGAGCATGGCGGCCGGTGAGTGGGTGTCCGTCTCGGCCCAAAACGAATTGGTGACTCGCGAAATCGAAATCGAACGGCGCGAGCTCAAGGTCAACACGGCATCGGAGACAGTCGAACTCGCGAAGATGTACGAGAACCACGGCATGGACCCGAACCGAGCTGCGGCCGCAGCCGCCGATGTCATGCGCGATCCGGATACGGCGCTCACGGTGCATGTGCGCGAGGAGCTCGGCGTCGACCCGGGGGTTCTACCGTCGGCCATGTATGCGGCGCTGCTCTCGCTCGTGTGTTTCATCTTCGGCGCATTGTTGCCCGTCGTGCCTTGGTACATCGGTTCGGGCTTCGGGGCCAGCCTTGCCTCGGTGAGTATCGGCGTGGTTGCGGCTGCATTCGTCGGTGCGTTCATCGGCCGATACGCAGAGCGATCGATCGTCAAGAGCGCCTTGCGACAGGTACTGATCTTGCTCGCAGCGTGCGGCGTCACGTTCCTCATCGGCAAGCTGTTCAACGTCAGCGTCTCATGACCCAGCGCAACGTTCTCGGCACGGATCTCGAACCGTGCTCCTTCGACCCGATGACCGGCTACTACCGCACGGGATGTTGCGAGTCACGCGGCGACGATCCGGGCATGCATGTCGTATGCGCCGTGATGACCGAAGAGTTCCTTGCGTTCAGCAAGTCTCGGGGCAACGACCTCAGCACGCCAGCTCCGCACTACGGGTTCCCCGGTCTCAAGGGCGGCGACCAATGGTGCCTGTGCGCGTCTCGTTGGCAGGAGGCGTTCGAAGCGGGATGCGCTCCTCAGGTCGTCCTCGAGGCGACGCACGTCTCGGCTCTCGAGTTCTGTGACCTCGACGCCCTGCGCGCCCACGCCGTGACCTGACACACCGTGACCTGATCTACTCGGACCTGACAGACCGGGACGTGCCAGACCGGGACCTGATATCCCAAACCGAACATCGAGTGACCCGGCACATCGCCCAAATCACCCGAATCAAGACGGTATAGACGTCACGAATCCCGATTTCATGGGAATCGTCGCAGCTGATCGATTGTGCGAGTTACCAATAGTCTCTATATTTCGGGACAAGAAGTTTTTTTCGCTCTTCTGTCACCCAGCACATGTCTCCCGATACACGCTCGATTCCTTCAGAGGCGGCGACTGCACCTCGACGGCGCGCCGACGCAGCACGTAACGACCAGATCCTGTGGGACACCGGCCTCGAACTCCTGCTCGAAAAAGGCCCCGACCGCCTCTCCGCTCTGGACTTGGCTCGGTCTGCCGGTCTGACAACCGGCGCTGTCTACGCCCGGTACGAAAACAACGAAGAAATCCTCGTCGGTCTCTGGCAGAACCGCATCGCCGGTCCGTTGCGCTCCTACTTGGAACTCGCCGTGAAGACGATGCTGGCTCCGCCGTTCACCGAGGTCGATGCGATGAAGAAGTTGGCTGACATCGTTCTCGATCCGGCGAGTCCCCTTCGCGCCGGCGTCAGCGTTCTGATCGCTGCCCCCCGCGTCCAGGAATTGAACGAGGTCATCATTCCGGAAATGCGGGAATGGCTGCATGAACTCGGGGCATCGGATGACGTCCACGATCTCCCGTCGCTGCGAGTGCTGAGTGCAGCGAGCTCCGCTGTCGGCATGCTCTACTTCGCTGCTGCAGACATGCTCCCCAAGGACGACATCCAGCGGGCTGTTCTCGCAACGCAATACGCAAATCAGATCGAGGGTCTCGAAAAGGAAGTTGCGAAGTTTCCGAGTGTCGAGGCCACTCCTCCGTTCAACTACATCGTGACCACGGGAGATCCCGTGCGCGACTCACTTGTGAACGCAGCTGCGCGCGTCGTCGCTCGCAGCGGTGTGTGGCGAGCCACGACTCAACGCATTTCACGAGCCGCTCAATTGCCGCCGAGCGCACTGTTCGCCACCTACCAAAACCGTGACGCGCTGTTCGAAGACGTGGCCGTCAAGTTGCTCGAGGAGATCTACAACCAGTCGCGGTACTCGGCCATCCACGGTGTCACCGGTTCGGAGACCCCGGGCAGTGAACCGGCTACAGAATTCGACGATCCTCGACTCAAGCTGTTCCGACTTTCGATGATCACATCAGTCGCCCAGAACACGATGGGACTGTTGGGTTCGATCGGCAAGTCACATCGCCGCCTGCGTCTCGAATTCCAATTGGCTGCGATCCACGACGAAGACTTCAAGCGAGAGATCCAGCGCGTCGACCGCCGAACCGTCAACGCTGCTGGGGCTTTCCACAGGGACGTCTTCGGTTTCGAAGAGTCACTCGCTCGTCGCATTTCTCGCTACTTGCGAACCGTTGCACAGGGTGCGATGTTGCTCGAAGAAGTCACCCTGATGGTCGACGGACGAGATATTCGTCTGATCAACGCCCGCCTCGCCGATTACGCGAGTCGTCGGACCATCGGAGAAATCGCTCCGACGACACCACTCGGTTGAGATCAGAGGGTCCCGGGTCAGATAGCCGACATCAGGAGATCGGAGTCTCCTGTCACTGCGGCCACGAGACCATTCGCTGCCGGCATCAACTGCTCGCAGAAGAACCGTGCCGAAGCCACCATGTCGGCAACCCTGTCAGCACCCAGTTCCGATGCGGCATCCTTGGCGATCACTGCTGACTCGGCCATGAGGTAGCCAGCGGTCAACGTGCTGATCAGGCGCAGATACGGCGTCGCTCCCGACAGCAGATCGAGCGGATTCGTCATGTGTCCGGCGAGCCACGTGGTGGCTGCACGAGTGGCCTCGAGAGTCTCAAGAAGCGCAGAGCGCACACCCGAGAGGTCGTCGTGAGCCGAGAGCGTCTTGCACAGAGCTTCCACCGAATCGAGGTGACGCTGCACGACTTCGCCACCGCGCAGACCGAGTTTGCGACCGACGAGGTCGATGGCTTGAATGCCGTTCGTGCCCTCGTAAATGGTCGTGATGCGAGCGTCTCGGTAGTACTGGGCGACTCCGGTCTCTTCGACGAAGCCCATGCCGCCATGGATCTGCACGGCGAGACCAGTCATTTCGACTCCCATGTCGGTGCCCCAACCCTTCGACATCGGCGTCAGGAGCGCTGCCAGGTCGGCGGCCGACTCGCGCTCGGCGGCATCGGGGTGATGCGCTGCGACATCGAGACACGCTGCGTTCCAGTACGTGAGGCGACGCAATGCCTCGAGCGTCGATTTCATCGTCAACAGCATGCGCTTCACATCGGGATGGTCGATGATCGGCGAGTTCTCCCCTGTCGGCGCACCCGGGGCCTTGCCCTGACGGCGATCCCGCGCGTACTGCAGCGACTGCTGGAACGCTCGGTCACCGAGGGCCAGACCCTGCAGTCCCACCGAGAGACGAGCCTGGTTCATCATCGTGAACATGTATTGCATGCCGCGGTTCTCTTCACCGATGAGGTATCCGATGGCGCCACCGTTGTCGCCGTAGGACAGAACACAGGTCGGGCTCGCGTGAATGCCCATCTTGTGCTCGACGGAGACACATGTGATGTCGTTGCGCTTGCCCGGATTTCCATCTTCGTTCAAGAGGAACTTCGGAACGATGAAACACGAGATGCCCTTCGTTCCCGGAGGCGCATCAGGGGTACGGGCCAGCACAAGGTGGATGATGTTGTCGGCCATGTCGTGCTCACCGAACGAGATGTAGATCTTGGTGCCAGTGATGCTGTACGAGCCATCGGCATTGCGCACAGCTTTCGCGCGTACGGCACCCACGTCGCTTCCGGCATCGGGCTCGGTGAGGTTCATGGTTCCCGACCATTCACCCGAGATCATCTTCGGCAGATACGTCATCTTCTGCGATTCGCTGCCGTGATGCGCAATCGCGTCGATTGCTCCCTGCGTGAGGAGCGGGCACATCGAGAACGACATGTTGGCCGCAGTCATGATCTCTTGGATGGCGATGCCCACCATCCACGGGAATCCTCCACCGCCGAACCCAGGCTCGAACGGAACGGCTCCCCAACCGGCGTCAACATAAGCCCGGTAAGCGTCGGCGAAACCGGGTGCAGTCGTCACCGAACCGTCAGCGTTCAACTGCACTCCGAAGGAGTCGCCCGACTTGTTGATCGGCGCGAGCTTCTCCTCCATGAATCGAGCGGCCTCACCGAGAAGATCGCGCACTACGGATGCATCGACCTCGGCGAATCCGGGAAGCGAGAGGATCCTGGGCAATCCGCAGACGCGGTTGAGTACGAAATCGATGTCGTCGAGAGGGGCGCGGTAGTCGGTCACCCGAACAATTTAGGACCCGATGCCGCCGACACGTCGTACTCGCTGGCGAGTTCGCGTGTGACGAGAGTTCGGGGACAACCAGACAACCGAGCGAGGTATCTCGGCTCGAGATCCCGACGATGGAGCACAATCAGGTCTCTGGGTCAGTGATCCCGACGATGGATCCCAATCAGACACCACAAGCGGATCGCCAGTCGCGGCGATAGACCTCGGCAGCCTGTTGCGGCGTCAGGCGCAACGTCGCTTCGGGAACTGCATCGGCGACCACGCGACCTTCGGCGTAGTGGTGCACGTTACCGATTCCACGGAACAGATCGTCACGCATGGCCACGAGATCCGCCGGCGGGTTCTGATCGAAGAAGCCCCAGATCGTGAATGCGAGAACGAGATCGTGGACAACCGGCGCTCGCCCGAACAGAGACGCCCGACGCAACCCGATGTTCAACGCTCCGCGAATGGCGTCCTCTCGATCGATGTCGCCGACGATGTGAATCTTCGGAGCGAGCCGGCGAGCCAACATGAGGCCATAGCCCTGGTCAGGACCCTGATAGCCGAGTCGCTCACCAGACGGTTGAAAACCTTCGATGTCGCCAGGGCGATCGTTCGTCCACGGTTCGGGTGCAACCGGCGGTGACGAATAGGTACGCACCTCATCGAGGACAGGAGTCGGGGCGAACTTCGGTGCAGCCATGACTTCACCGTAATCGATTCAGGTCTCGACGTGTCAGCCAGCGGCGTGCAACAGACCGAACACGAGCGACTCCTCGAGAGCACGCCACGAAGCTTCGATGATGTTCGGGCTGACGCCGATCGTCGTCCACGACTTCTCGCCATTAGTTGCGTCGAGAAGCACTCGAGTCACCGCTCCTGTCGCCGTCGCTCCATCGAGAATGCGCACCTTGTAATCGGTGAGGTGCACCCGCTCGAGTTGCGGATAGGCCTCTACGATCGCTGCTCGCAATGCCTTGTCGATTGCGTGGACCGGACCGTTTCCTTCGGCAGTGTGGACGTGCCGATTCTCTGTCCTTTCGGGACCGACCCAGACCTTGACCGTGGCCTCGGTCGTGAAGTCGCCGGTAGGCGATTCGTCGGTGATGACCCGCATGCTTTCGACACGGAAGTACGGCTGCTCCCAACCGGTTGCGCGTCGCATGAGAAGTTCGAGCGAAGCATCAGCAGCCTCGAAGTGGTAGCCCTCGTGCTCGAGACGCTTCAGGTCGTCGATCACCTGATTGACCGCAGGACCGTCCATCTCGAGGCCGAGCTCTTCGGCCTTGATCGTGATCGTGGCGCGGCCAGCCATTTCACTCACCACGAAGCGCGTTCCATTGCCGACGAGTTCCGGCTCGACGTGCTCGTAGGCATCCCGTGCCCGCGCAATCGCGCTGACATGCAGACCCGCTTTGTGGGCGAATGCACCAGATCCGACGTAGGGAGCCTGCGGGTTCATCGGACGATTGAGAACTTCGGCCACGTGGTGGCTCACAGCTGTCAAACGCTCGAGTCGGCCTTCGGGAAGGCACTCGTGACCCAACTTCAACTGCAAGTTCGGGATCACCGTCGTCAAGTTGGTGTTGCCTGTGCGCTCACCGAGACCGTTCAACGTTCCCTGCACATGACGAGCTCCCGCCATGACAGCTGCCATCGAGTTGGCCACGGCGCAGCCGGTGTCATCGTGGCAGTGGATGCCGATGATCGCATCGTTGCCGATGTGGCTCTTCACTTTGGAGACGATCGCTTCGACTTCGTGGGGAAGGCTGCCTCCGTTGGTGTCGCACAGGACGAGGTGGCTGGCGCCGTTCACGATCGCCGCTTCGAGGGCCCGCAGCGCGAACTCTTCATTGCGCATGAACCCGTAGAAGAAGTGCTCCATTTCGACGATGACCTTGCGTCCGTTGCCGACGAGATACTGAACCGAATCAGAGATCATCGAGACGCCTTCGTCGAGAGTCGTCTGCAGAGCATTGAGTACGTGGTAGTCCCAGCTCTTGGCAACGATGCACACCGCGCTCGTGCCGGCTTCGATCAGGTGCCGCAGGGTCGCGTCGTCGTCGACCTTGCCCTTCGGACGCCGAGTGGAACCGAAAGCCACGAGAGTGCTCGTCGACAGTTTCAACTCACTCGCAGCGCGGGCGAAGAACTCGATGTCCTTCGGGTTCGCTCCGGGCCAACCACCTTCGATGTAGTGCACGCCGAGAAAGTCGAGTTGTTCGGCAATGCGCAGTTTGTCCTCGACGCTCGCTGACACACCTTCCACTTGAAGGCCGTCACGAAGTGTCGTGTCGAAGACTTCGATCATCGTGCTCATTGTTCTCTCGTTTCGTTCATGAACTGGAACTCAGCTGGCTGAGTTTCGTCGACTCGGATTCGTTGAATTCTGTGCGGTCGTTCTTCCCGGAAACACAAAAGCCGCCCGGAGGGCGGCTCGAGCGCACGAGAAGAACCCCCGTGCGCTAGCGAATAATGATGATGGACGCGACCGAACCAGGCACACAGGATGCACTGGTGTCGACACGGTGACCACTCATCGCCAGTAGTCAACCGGAAACTCGCCCCAGTGTCAACGTGATTGCTCTGGGCGATTGCTCTAGGCGATCAGTCTCGGCGCCCGATCGATGGGCCGTGATGACCACGTCGTCGAGCCTCGAAAAGCCCTGTGGGTGAACCTGTGGACGACTGGGGGAAAAATAGCCAATGGCTGTGAACAGGTCAGAAATGTCGTGGATAACCCTGTGGGTCAACGTACACGGTTTGACCAACGGTCGGCGAGAGCGCGAGTGTGCTCCCACAACGGAACTCGAAAGGTTTGAGAGCATCGCTGCCGGGTCGGGGAAACTCAGTTCGGCAAAGGTGGGAAGACCCAGATACGGTTCCGTTGAACGAGAAAATTGATAGGACCGTGCTGGGTCGGGGAACCGTCTCAGGTGGGCGGGGAGACCCGCTCGATCGTGAGGGCAGCCATCACGACACGGACCGTACACACGAGCCCGCCCACCGGGGGCAACTCCGGTGGGCGAGCGAGGTGAGCAATGGCAGAGTAACAATCTGTCTTCACTGGGTGGTGGATGCTCTCGTCGAGGAGCCCCGGGTGGAGCGCCAGTCCTCAGGCTGCACCACTCGGGGCCTTCTCATGTCCCGGACCATCTCACGGCTAGCGTGACGCGCATGGCCGAACCGCGGCGCGACCTGTCCCCCGGGATGCGCGAACAGCTCGAACTCGGATACGTCTTCGGTGGACTGCCGACGTTCGGTCAGCGTCCATTCCTGCCTGACGCCGAGCTCCTCGACGAATGGCAGCCCCATGTCGCAATTGTCGGCGCACCATACGACAACTCAACGACGAACCGACCCGGAGCTCGATTCGGTCCTCGAGCGATCCGAACGCAGGCATACGAAGCCGGCACCTATCACATCGATCTCGACATCGAAATCTTCGAGTGGCTCGAAGTCGTCGATTTCGGAGACGCCTACTGCCCTCACGGCCAGACGACTCTGAGCATGGAGAACATCAAGGCGCGTGTGTCAGAGGTGGCGTCACGGGGCATCGTGCCGATCGTTCTCGGCGGCGATCACTCGATCACCTGGCCAGCCGCCACCGCTGTTGCCGAGGCCAAAGGTTTCGGCAAGGTCGGCATGGTGC
>JBJTGN010000369.1:0-3870 GCA_046093905.1 Actinomycetota bacterium | reverse complement strand
GACTGACTCGAAGAAAGGTCGATTGGCCTAACGGAGGCGTGCCCCTTTGGTTTTCCGCAGCCGTTTCGGGTGTTCGTGCACACCGATCTGCTTTAGTAGACGAGGTATGGGCTGCTGCCGGGGCCACGACTTGTTCGGAATCGCACCGCACACATTGGTTGAGGCCAGCGGCGGAGTCGTCACCGAATTGAAGCGCAAGTGATCAATTTCTTCAACTGGCAAGCTTGGCGTACTTCTTTTGCGCAGCTTGTTTGGAGACTTCAAGCATCGTGCCGATTTCACTCCACGACCTGCTGGATTGTCGAGCGGCTCGGACAGCTCCGATGAGTGCATCCTCCAGAAGGTCCCGCCGCGCTGCAAACTGGGCTATCGCCTTGAGTTCGTCGGAGTCGATTTCGATCAAATCCGCTTGATCGACGCGATCCGCCCAGACTTCCAGTAGTTCGGCCCGACGGGTGCGTGTTGGTTTCATCTCGACCACCATCCTTTCAGGAACTTCGATCGTGCCCGCATCGCATGGATAATCGCGCTACACCATCGTCATCGATGACGACGCCGATCTCGAGCGGATCACCGCTTTGCGCTGGGCTGATGAACATAGTGACGTCAGGGTCGTCTGTTTCAAAAGCCCTCCAATGATTTCGAAAGGCGTAGTGCATGTCGTCATCTGCCACGCCGTGCTTGCGGGCCGATGGCTCGATGTCCATGGCCGGACGCTATCGACGGCAGGTGACAGCGTCAACATGGGTTGACGAAATCCTGAGTCCTCCCAAGCCTTCGGCCGAACCGTCTCAGCCACCCTGCGATTCGCCCGGGATGGCAGTGGGGGCGTGGCCACTCTGACTGGTAGGCCGATCGACGACGAGAGGTCTTCAAACCCAAAGGCGGCGTGCCGCCCTTTGGTCACAAGACGCATCTGCGGGTGTTCATCGATCCGGATCTGCTGCAGTGCGACCCAGATTGTGAGTAATGGTGTGGGCCGCGGCAGGGGCCACGACGTGTTCGGGATCGAGCCACACAAGTCGGTGGAAGCCAGTGGTGGCGTTGTCACTGACCCGAGGCGCGTCTGAGTTAGTCGCGCCCCTCGTCGAGGAGATTACGGAGTTCAGGAAGATCTTCGAGATCCTTCGGGCGGCCGGCGAACTCTTTTGACTCGAAGTCGGGCACCGAGTTCTCTGAGTGCAGTTGCGAGGCGGTCGAGGTTCTCGTATTCCGTATTGGGCACGCAGTCGATGTCAGCGGTAGCCCGAGTTGCCCCGTGAGCTCGAGCAGCAACCCCACCCACCAACACGAACTCGACCCTGTGCTGATCGAGCACACGAAGAATCCGATCTGGGTCAAACGCAAGCTCAGGATGCATGCGTGCCATCGACTGGTTAGTGCTCGGAGTCGGCGCTCAACTTTTCGAGGAACGTTCGGAGCTTCTGAGCAGTGTCGAGAGGTTCCCCTGACAGCGTCGTCGGAACGTCATCATCGGACGGCTGGTCGATGCCGACAAGGTCGCAAGCCGACGGCCACGATGTCGTAGTGGGGGTCGTCGGCATGAAATGGATACTACCTCTGTGCGGACATCAGCGAGTTTGGGTTGCCAAACCCAACGGTGACCTGCCCCCCATTGGTCACAAGACGCATCTGCGGGTGTTCATCGATCCGGTGCTGTCGCCACCGATTCGAAGCGCAGAACAGTCGTGAACCATGAGTAGACCTGCGGGACCGGTTTGTTTGTTCTGGCGAATCGCCGAGTCGGCCCTTTCGAGCGTTACCGTGATTGCATGATCACCGAGGCACCGGCACCTGAAGATCTCGAGAACATTCTCGTCTCGAATGCGGACAGCGAATCCGTGGAGAGCGCAAGGGTCGAGCGCCGGGGTCAAGTGAGGGCTGAGGGACTCATCGCAGCAAAATATTGGGGTGGAATTCAATACCGAGTGATCCTGACGTTCGCGATGTTTGCTGTCTGCTGGATTGGCGTCGTCATTCTCGGTGCCAACGGATTTTTGCCACTGTGGGTAGGGCTGATACTCAACTCGGTCTTTGCATCGACCTTTTACATGCCGATGCACGAAGCCGCTCACAAGAACATCATGGGCAAGGCGACACGTGGACGATGGATCGAGGAGACCATCGGACGACTCGCGTCGGTGCCAACCGGCATCGAATTCACTGCGCACCGCGCCGGACACATGCGTCATCACGCATACACCAATGATCCTGATCGAGATCCTGATCATTTCACCGAAGGTCGTCTGTCGGAGCTTCCCCTCAAGTTCTACGGAATGACGATGCTGTATGCGCTCTTGCCAGTCTTCGCGCTGATCAAGCCTCTTCGGCTTGCCCTACCTCGTGTCCTGCGAGAGAAACTCGAGAGCAGGGAAGGTACCAAGGCCGAAGGCAAAGCACAGATGCGCTTCTGGTTCATCTCGACCGTCGTTCTTGTGGCGTGCTTTGCCACCGGAAACGGCCTGGCTGCGCTGTGCCTGTGGTGGCTTCCCGCCCGCATTCAACTTTGTTGGCTCATGTTCATTTTTGCGTGGTACCCACACCATCCGGCCAAAGAAACGAGTCGTTACCGCCATACTCGCGTTGCCGTGTTTCTTGGTTCGGGACTACTCATCCGAGGTCACGACTATCACGCGGTTCATCACCTCTACCCTCGCGTTCCTCACTATCGACTGAAGGCAGTGTGGAACGAGATGTCGGATGATCTTGTCGATCGAGGAGTTCGCACGGAAGGTCGGGCGAAGGGCGCCACAACAGCAGTTGTTTGGTAGGAGCGCGAGCAGATCGTTGCCGATGAGTTTCCGAACCCAAAGACGGTGTGCCGTCCCTTGGTCACACGACGCATCTGCGGGTGTTCATGGACCCGGATCTGTTGCAGTTCGACCCGGATCGTGAACAGTTGTCTGGGCGGCGGGTGCTATGACGCGTTCGGCATCGAACGGCACAAGCAGTTCGAAGCAAGCGGGGGAGTGGTCACCAACTTGAAACGCGGTTAGATCTACTCGCGATACCACTTCATCGGTTTCGACTTTGGATCGCGCTTGAGCAGGCCCTTGGCCTCGAGGTCCAACTGCACTGTCTTCTGCCACCAACCGACCTTCTCACCCTTTGGCCAGAGTTTCGTTGGCAGGAGGGGTTTCACCTCTTCCACCATCTCTGATGCCGTGATTCCAGGCGCCTTCTTTGGGGTCACCTTCAAGATGGCGGCCTTCATCGCCTCGTACTTTTCGGCATCTACATTCGTCGTCCGTCCTGGAACGTTGACGTTGGAGATCTCAACTTGTGCCACGGGTGAGAGCGTAAGAAACCTGCTTGACACTGTCAACCCATCGTCGTAGGGTCGGCGACGAAGACAATCAACACCGAATCAGGGGATGCACCATGTCCGATGCCAGCCGCTGGATGATCGCAATCGCCTTCATCTCCCTCCCCACCATCGCCTTCGGGGGCTACTTCCTTCTGTCCATCCTTCGCAGGCAGGTCGGCACGGAGAAGATCACCCCCGAGCAAAACAGTTACTTCCGCGCTGGTCACGCCCATGCCGGAGTACTCGTCACGCTGAGCATCATCGGCCACCTGGTACTCGATCAGTCGCGCTTGGGCGAAGAACTGGTGTGGGCGATACGAATCGCTCTGTTCGTCGCACCACTGCTCATCTCCGGCGGCTTCTTTGGTGGCGCTCCGCGCACAGCAGGTGGTCCAGCTGGACCACTCATTCGTCTCGTCCCGATTGGTGCGGTGGTGTTTGGGCTTGCAACCCTCGGAGTAGGAATCGGCCTCCTCATTCCGGAATAGATCCGGGCGACGCCACGAAATGGATCTGCAGCCCAAAGACATCGTTGATCGTCTGACGACTCAGTTCGACGGACT